>JBFHPZ010000088.1:0-7672 GCA_041592495.1 Gammaproteobacteria bacterium
GCAGTGCATAACGCCGGAAGTTTGCCTGCGGCGCAAAAATAATTGCGCCCTGCATCTCTAATGTCATCCCGAGCAACGTCGAGGGATCTTGACTGTTTGAAAGTAATATTAACTTTCAGCATAAGATCTCTCCACTACGCTACGCTTCGGTCGAGATGACAGAAATACCTGGCTGTAGCGCGTATTAATCTCAGTGCATTACGCCGGAAGTTTGCATACGGCGCAAAAATAATTGCGCCCTGCATCTCTAATGTCATCCCGAGCAACGTCGAGGGATCTTGGCTGCTTGAAAGTAATATCAACTTTCAGCATAAGATCTCTCCACTACGCTAGGCTTCGGTCGAGATGACAGTAATAGCTGCCTGTAGGGCGTATTAAACGCAGTGCATAACGCCAAAATATTCATGCGGCGTAATAATGAATGCGCCCTGCACGCGCAGTTATTAAATCTTTTTCTCCATTTCGACCTGAGTAACAGTTCCACCGTCTGGGTTGACGTACCCCTGAGAAATGGCCTGACTGACAGTGTTGAAGCCCAGTTGTTTAAAGATATCAACATTCCCTGTTTCCTGGATAACACATAACCTAAGCGTGTCTAAATTAATTTTGCGAGCGACTGATTCAGTGGCTGTCACAAGAGATCGGCAAACTCCCAGTTTACGATAATCAGGATGTACAGCGACACCTTGCAGGTAGATATGATCAGGCTTGATGACATACTCGGCTGTTCCCATAAGCCTGTTCTGTTTTATGGCGACCAGTGTAGTCGCAGGTGAAGATGGGCATTGGTTTGCTTTTTCTCGTGGTTTATAAATTTTCCGTAATTCTCGTGTCGTCGCATCAATGATAGATTGCCGAGCAACGGTGTCACTGGTGATCGCTTCCCTTACGATAAGTTCAGTCATGTCCCTCTCCAGGTATAACTGCACAGTGTTGTAAAAGTTTGCATGGGCGCAATCATAATTGCGCCCTGCATTTCTGACAGATACTTAAATATGTGCCCGGTTATGATCTCTCGCCATCAAAACATAGAACGCCGGCAAAATGAATAAGGTAAAGAAAGTGCCAATGCCTAAACCGGATGCGATGGTTAAGCCGATGTGTGCACGACTGACGGCGCCTGCACCACTGGCGACAATCAGCGGGAACATGGCGACAATCAGTGCAACCGTTGTCATGAAGATCGGGCGTAGACGAATCATGGCAGCTTTTTCTACTGCATCACGTTTGGACAGGCCTTCGTTGATTTGCAGTTTGTTGGCGAATTCAACAATCAATATTCCGTTCTTTGCTACCACACCAATCAGGGTGATTAAGCCCACCTTGGTGTAGATGTTCAACGACAGGGCATTCACATCCATCATAATGAAAATGAGTGCACCGGCGGTTGCCAGTGGAACGGATACCAGAATGATGGCGGGATCGCGCCAGCTTTCAAACTGTGCAGCCAGTACCAGATATATAACCAGCAGGGACATGAACATGGTAATGGTGAGTGCGGAGCTTTCCTGCGCAAACTGGCGGGAGTCACCCAGGTAATCGTAACCATAACCTTTGGGTAGGCTTTGTTTTGCCAAACCTGTTAGATGTTCCAGTGCATCACCCAGTGCAACATTCGGCAGCGTAATACCCTGAATGACCAGCGAGTTTAATTGCTGGAACTGCGTTCTATCCGTCGGCTCTACAGTTTGTTTCATGGTGACGATAGTGGACAAAGGCACCAGGTTGCCTGCCGCACTGCGCACATAATAATCCTTGAGCATTTCGGCATCACGACGGTAGTCCCGTGAAACCAGCGGGATAACTTTATAACTGCGGCCCTCCATACTGAAACGATTCACATAGCCGCCACCTAATAAGGTGCCCAGGTTACGACCGATACTGGCCATGCTGATGCCAAGGTCGCCGGCGCGATCACGATCGATTTCGATGCTGATGGTAGGCAGGTCGATATCGATGGATTTTTCCAGGAACATAAAATAGCCACTGGCCATGGCCTTGCCTAACAGTTGATCGGCAACTTCCACCAGTTCTTCATAACTGCGATCGGTGGTGACAACAAATTGCACCGGTGCACCACGGGAAGGTGTGGGAATACTGGGGCGCGGAAATACAAAACTGCGGAAACCGGAGATCTGATTAAACATGCCGAACAAGGGGCCTTGCACTTCTTTCTGCCCGCGTTCACGTTCTTCCACCGGTTTCATTTTGAAGCCACCAAAAATCTGCCCCGGTGTGAAACCTAAAATATAAAAACTCTCATTATATTCGGGAAAAGTTTCAAAGCCGGTCTGTATTTGTTTGCCGTAGGATTCAAGGTATTCGAGTGTTGCCGTGCGTGGACCGCTGGCGCTAAAAAACAGAATACTCTGGTCTTCTTCCGGCGCCAGTTCGTTTTTACTGTTCATGTACATCAGGTAATTTGAAAACAGAATTAGCGCACCCAGTATCGCCATGACACCGACACTGTTGAGTGCTTTATGTAAGCCACGGCCGTAACTGTCGGATAACCAGCCAAATGCTCTTTCAACCATTTGTTCAAATTTGCCTTCACCGCCGTGTTCACTTAACACGCGTGATGACAACATGGGTGACAAGGTGAGTGCTATGACACCGGATATCAACACGGCACCGGTGAGGGTGAATGCAAATTCAATAAATAATGCACCGGTGAGTCCACCCATGAATCCAATGGGTGCATACACCGCCAGCAGGGTAGTGGTCATGGCCATGATGGGTACGGCCAATTCACGGGCACCCTTGAGTGCTGCCTGCATTTTCGATTCGCCTTCCTCAATGTGGCGGTGCACGTTTTCCACAACGATAATGGCGTCATCCACCACCAGCCCTATGGCGAGGACCATGGACAACAGGGTTAACAAGTTAAGCGAATAGCCAAGCAAATACATGACGAAAGCAGCGCCAATCATCGACAGGGGAACTGCAACAGCGGGAATAATGGCGGCGCGTACCGAACCGAGCGTGAGATAAATGACTAACAGTACAATGACCACGGCTTCGAGAATGGTTTTGTAAACTTCCGTAATGGAGGACTTGATAAACTGGCTGGCATCATAAGGTACTTTAACTTTCATACCTTCAGGTAATTGCGTTTCCACTTTCGGAATGAGCGTGTTCACCGCATTGGCAACATCGATGGGGTTCGCACCCGGCGCCTGTTCAATACCAATGAACACCGAGGGAATGCCCTTGTACCAGGTTGTAGTGTTGTAATCGTCCGATCCTAATTCGGCTTCGGCGATATCCTGCAAACGCACCAGCGAACCATTTTGACTACGCACCACCAGTTTACGGAAATTTTCCGGATCATTGACATCGGTGGTGGCGGTGAGGTTAATCGCCAGATATTTATCTTTGGTTGTACCTATACCCGCCTGGTAATTGTTACTGGTCAGTACGTTGACCACATCTTCACCGGTTACTCCCAGAGCTGCCATGCGTTGCGGATTCAGCCAGATGCGCATGGCAAACTGTGAAGCGAACAAACGTGCCTTGGCAACACCGGGCAATGCCTGTAACTGCGGTTGCACGACACGCAATACATAATCACTGATCTGGGGGCGAGGTATGGTTTCGCTGTAAAACGCCAGATACATCAGGGCAGTGCGATCACCGGTGGTGGATTCGATAACCGGGTCTTCTACTTCCGCAGGTAACTCTCCCCGTTTACTGGCAACCTTGGCCTGAATTTCGGCGATGGCGGCATTGGGATCGTAGTTAAGGCGCATTTGCGCTTCGATGGTTGAACGGCCCTGTGCACTGGTGGAAGAAATAAAATCGATACCATTGGCTTCCGACATGGCCTGTTGAATAGGCGTGGTTACAAATCCTTTTACCAGATCGGAACTGGCGCCGGGGTAGGCAGTGGTTACCGTGATTACGGTATTCTTGATGACCGGGAACTGGCGTACTTCGAGCAAACCAAGTGAACGCAATCCCATCAACAGGATGAGCAGACTGATAACCGTCGCCAGTACCGGACGATGGATGAAGATGTCAGTGAATTTCATTCGCTTTTGATCTCCGCATCGTTAAGTTCGACCTGGTTATCAATTTTTACCGGCATGCCGTCACGAAGTTTTATCAGACCTGTACGAACCACCTGGGTACCAGCCTGCAAATTCTTAATAGCGACACGACCCTCACGTATTTCACCTGTTTCCACCGGTGTCCGTTTCACCATCTGCATGCCCTGTTCGTTCTGGTTTATGACAAATACAAAATTGCCATAGGTGTTAAAGCTGATAGCGGTGCGCGGCAGAGTTAAAACCGGTTCCGCTTCACCGGTGATGGTTTCCACTTCGGCGAACATGCCGGGGCGTAACAGATTGTCGGAATTATCCAGGGTGGCGCGAACTTTCAGGGTACGGGTGCCGGTATCGATACCGGAATTGACGGCGCTGACTTCGCCGATAAATACACGGCCGGGAATGGCATCCAGTTGTACCTTCACCATTTGCCCCGGTTTCACGCGGGTCAGGTAACGTTCCGCCAGGGTGTAATCGACAAAAATCGGGTCCAGCGCCTGCAGGCCTACTATAGGACTACCTGCTTCAATATATTGTCCCAGGTTGGCTTCGCGAATACCGGCGAGACCGGCAAAGGGTGCGCGAATGACTTTGCGTTTGATAATGGCTTCCTGCTGTTTTACCCGGGCTCTGGCGGCATCGAAGCGAGCCAGTGCTTCATCGTATTCCGAGTTAGAGATGACGTGTTTTTTCAGCAGGTCTTCGGTACGACTGAATTGTATTTGTGTCAGTTTGCTCTCAGCACGCAGGGCTTCCAGTGCTGCCTCATCCACGGAATCATCCAGCTTGATTAACACCTGGCCCTTGGCAACCGGTTGACCGGAAGTAAACACTACTTCACTGACAATACCGTTAACTTCGGTGCTGACATTAATGCCGTTGGTCGCAACCAGTGAGCCCACAGATTGCAGGGAAGGCTGCCAGTCTTCCTGAGAGACTTCAATGGCGGAGATAACGGAAGGTGGAAAACCCTGAGGAGCTGCAGCCTGTTGCTGCATGGTTCGCCAATAGAGGAAGCCGCCCACAATCGTTGCAACAATAACCAGAGAGCTTATGGTGATAATCGATCGTTTTGGCATGATTCAGTGATCCTGTTCATTTGTTGGCTAAAACAGCCGGGAATTTGGCGAGCAATCATTATATGACCAACCGTTCATTAAGTGAACGGCATAATGGTCTATCTGAAAGCTTTTATTCGTATTTAATAAAAATTTAGTAAAGCTGATTAAATGCAGGTAATAAGGATATTTGGTGCTTAAAGAAGAAATACACTAGCTGGTTACAGACTTATCATGTCCGGGTAAGATAAATCACATATTTATTTAAGGGATAACAATGAATGGATAGAACAAGGATGTGCTACTTCGGCGATTTGTATTTCCCCAGCCTGGTTCCTGCGTCCATGCAGTTATGTGTCAGTGCATCCTGTGTTTAATTTATTTCCAGACGGGCTTTAAAAGTTGTTTATTATTTTTTCGCGTGTTTCTTCGCTGGCTTTGGTTTGCCACTGGTGCGACGAGCTGGTTTTGATTTGTCACGACTTTTGTTGGCCTTGAGTGTTGGCCTTGCGGGACGTGAAGGTGCATCATCAGACAATCGAGTGATATTCAGCTGCTGGCCCGAAACCCAGACTTTTCGTAGAGTGTTGAATATGTCTTTTGGCATGCCTGCGGGCAAGTCAACGATGCTGTAGTCATCGGCGATTTTGATGCGGCCAATATTCTGGCTGTCTATGCCCGCTTCGTTAGCAATGGCGCCAACAATGTTGCCGGGTTTTACATTGTGATTATTGCCCACTTCAATGCGATAACTTTCCATGCCCGGTTTGGGTTCGTCACTGTAGGTTCGTGGTTCGCGTTTGCGATCTCGGCTTTGACCTCGGTCACGATCGCGTCCACGTTCCCGATCGCGTGGTGGCTTATCATCAAACGGTTTTGCCGGCTTCATGGGTTTGTTTTGCAGGAAGAACGGTGTGTCTCCCTGAAGTAGTTGCGCCAGAGCCGCTGCAATTTCCAGTGCAGGTACATTATGTTCCTGTTGATACTGTTCAATAATTTGATAGAAAAAGCCGAGCTCTTCCGTGGCCAGTGTGTCGGTAATGCGTTGTTTGAAACGAGCGACACGTTGATCATTGATATTTTCAGTTGATGGCAGTTCCATCATTTCAATTTTTTGTCGAGTTGCTTTTTCAATCGCATTCAACAAACGTTTTTCGCGGGGAGCAACAAACAAAATTGCATCGCCTTTACGACCAGCGCGACCGGTACGACCAATACGGTGTACATAGGATTCGGTATCGTTGGGGATGTCGTAATTCAATACATGGCTGATGCGTTCCACGTCCAGGCCACGTGCGGCAACATCGGTTGCGATAAGGATGTCGAGCTTGCCATTTTTCAGTTGTTCGATGGTGCGTTCACGCTGGTTTTGCTGAATGTCGCCATTCAAGGCTGCGGCGGAATAACCACGGGCTTCGAGTTTTTCAGCCAGTTCAACCGTCGCTATTTTGGTGCGCACGAAAATGATCATGGCATCGAAATCTTCCGCTTCCAGAATGCGGGTGAGTGCATCCAGTTTATGTACACCGCTCACCGGCCAGTAACGCTGACGAATGGTATCGGCCGTGGTGGTTTTAACTTTGATGGTAATGTGTTCGGGTTCATTCAAATGCTGGTTGGCAATGCGACGAACCGCATCCGGCATGGTGGCGGAGAATAATGCGATCTGGCGTTTGGGCGGTGTTTGTTCCAGTATCCATTCCACATCGTCAATGAAACCCATGCGTAACATTTCATCGGCTTCATCCAGTACCAGTGCTTTCAGGTTTTTAAGCTTCAACGTCCCGCGACGCATATGATCCATGACGCGACCCGGTGTACCGACCACAACATGTACGCCACGTTCCAGTGAGCGGATCTGGCCACGGTATTCCTGGCCACCGTAGATGGGCAATACATGGAAGCCCTTCATGTGTGCGGCATATTTCTGAAATGCCTCGGCTACCTGTATAGCCAGTTCGCGGGTCGGGGCCAGCACCAGAATTTGCGGATCTTTTTGCGCCAGATCGATGTTGGACAGCAGGGGTAGTGCGAAGGCGGCGGTCTTGCCGGTGCCGGTTTGCGCCTGTCCCAGAACATCTCGTCCAGCCAGCAACAGGGGAATGGTTTGTGCCTGAATGGGTGATGGCGATTCATAGCCAACGTCGTCCAGGGCTTTGAGGACGGCGTCATTGAGTTCGAGTTGAGTGAAAGTGACGGATGTACTGGATGTCATTAAAAATACCTGATTATCATGAATTACGAGGGCTGCGCGTATGGGGAGCCGGGATACCTGCGTTTCGCCGGTCTGCGACAGGCTGGAAATTCGAGGGAGCCGCGTAGTGTAACGCTTTGGGGCACATATTGCATGCTTTATATGGCTATAGTTGCCGGTAAACCGGTAAAAGGCTAATTTAATTTCAATCAGAGGGTGGGCCGTGTCTTAGTGGGTCTATCTTTAATTGCTTATCACCTCAATCTGGTAAAGTGAAAGAATGTGCGAGCCAGTTTGTAAGAGCAGGTATATAAAATGAAGGTTTTCTGGATTTTGTTAATAGTCGTGGTGTTGTTTGTGATTGGCTCGGC
>JBFHPZ010000089.1:0-7666 GCA_041592495.1 Gammaproteobacteria bacterium
ACGCAAAATAATTAGTATGTTGCGGCGTTATTGGCTATAAATACATTATGGAAGCTCTGTAATAATCAGGGTTATTACATTAGAAAGATGTAATCGCATAAAAGCACTATAGTTCTCTGGTGTTCCTGGATGGAATGATTCCGAGATGTAAGAACACATCAATCGGGTTTATTCTCGTGTTTTTTCAAGTATCACAATGCTAACTTCAATCCTTATCTGCGACGATTCCAGTTTTGCGCGTAAGCAAATGGCGCGTTCCTTACCTGCGGACTGGAATGTTGAAATCAGTTATGCTGAAAATGGTCTTGAAGGTCTGGAAGTGATCAAGGCTGGCAAAAGTGAAATCATGTTCCTGGATTTGAACATGCCGGTGATGGATGGCTATCAGGTACTGGAATATGTACACAAACATGACTTACCGGTGATGATCATAGTGGTTTCTGGTGATGTGCAACAGGAAGCCTATGATCGGGTTATTAATCTAGGTGCACTGGATTTCATCAAGAAACCCGTAGACCCTGAACAAATTGAAAACATCCTGCATAAATATGGCATTAAGGATAAAACCGAATCGAACAAACCGGCAGCTGCCAAACCCATCGTTAAGCCGGCAAAACAATCAGCAAGTAAACAAACGATTAAAGATCAGACTGATTTTATTGACAGTTGTCAGGAGATCGTCAATGTCGCCATGGGGCGTGCGGCAGATTTGCTGGCGCGTTTACTCGGTTCTTTTGTGGTTATGCCTATCCCCAATGTCAATATGCTGGAAGCCAGTGAGTTACGCATGGCATTGCAGTTCATCAAGGGGCGTGATTCACAATCTGCCGTGTGTCAGGGTTTTATTGGCCAGGGAATTGCCGGCGAGGCTTTCCTGATTTTCAATGATGCCAGTTTCAGTGATATTGCCCGATTAATGAAACACGAAGGCACGATGAATGAAGCCGTGCAGCTAGAATTGTTGATGGATGTTTCCAGTGTGCTCATAGGCGCCTGTCTCAAAGGCATGGCAGAGCAACTGGATATCAGTTTTAGTCAGGGGCATCCTATGGTGCTGGGACGTCACGTTAAGATCGATGAAATCCTGGAACAAAACCGTTCACGCTGGAACCGGATTCTGGCCATTGAAATTGCCTATAGCATCGAAAATACGGATATTAACTGTGACCTGATGTTGTTGTTTACCGAAGACTCGGTGGCGCCGTTGAATGAACGCATAGCCTGCTTACTGGATGAATAATGGATAACAGTCATCATATCGATATTAAAGAATGGCACTGGCTAATGGACATGTTGCAAAACATCGACGTGGGTCTGGTGGTGCTGGATCGCAAATATAATATTCAGGTATGGAACAGTTTCATGGAAAACCACAGTGGTTTAGGTCCCAGTCATGTCATAGGACAAAACCTGTTCAAGTTGTTTGCTGAAATTCCCGATCACTGGTTCACCCGCAAGGCAGAATCGGTATTCCTGCTTAATAACCGCGCCTTCACCACCTGGGAGCAGCGACCGTATTTATTCAAGTTTAAAAATTACCGTCCCATTACCGGTATTGCAGCGTTTATGTACCAGAACATTACCCTGATTCCGCTGGTATCCGTGGATAGCCAGGTCAATCACATTGGCGTCATGATTTATGATGTGACGGATATGGCGGTGAACAAGCTGCGGCTTGAGCTAGCCAATGAAGAACTGGAGTCGCTCAGTCGCACCGATCGTTTAACCGGATTGAATAACCGTGGCTATTGGGAAGAATCTATTGGTCGTGAGTTTGATCGCTTTAAACGAACCGGTCAGACCTGCACCCTGGTCATGTTTGATATCGACCATTTTAAAAAGGTCAATGATACCCATGGCCATCAGGCAGGGGACGAAGTGATTCGGCAGACTGCACAAACCCTGACACAAAACAAACGCGCTACTGATATTGCCGGACGCTACGGTGGAGAGGAGTTTGCAGTGATACTTCTGGATACCTCCGCGCAGAATTCCATGACCTTTGCCGAACGCCTGCGTAAAGATATAGAAGGCCTTGTTGTAAGCCACGACGGCGTGACTATTAATTACACTATTAGCCTGGGGATTGCTGAGCTGGTTAATGACATGACCGATTACAAACAATGGATAGAGTGTGCGGACCGGGCATTGTATGAAGCCAAGGAAGCCGGGAGAAATCAGACTGTCGTTTACCGGCCAGAAATGCATAAATCCTGAATTTGTCCGCAATTACGCTTTTGCCATCTCTTTTTTGAGCTGAATTTCCCCTAAATCACCCAGAAATCAGTCTTTTGGCTTGTTCTTGCATGCCGGGATCAGTAGAATACGCCCCCTGAATTTGTTAACTCCTTGCTCTACTGTCACTTACTACGGCAGAGGGCATTAACCGTAAGGAGCATGTAAATGCGTCATTATGAAGTAGTATTTCTGGTGCACCCTGACCAGAGCGAACAGGTCCCTGCCATGGTTGAACGTTACCGCGGCATCATTGAATCCAAGGGTGGCAAAATCCACCGTCAGGAAGACTGGGGTCGTCGTCAGCTCGCTTATCCCATCAACAAAATCCACAAAGCGCATTATGTATTAATGAACGTTGAATGTGGTCGTGAAGAAATGGAAGAACTGGAATCTGCATTCCGCTATAACGATGCAGTTCTCCGTAACATGGTTCTCAAAACCAAAAAAGCCGTAACCGAAGCTTCACCTTTGATCAAGGATGCTGAAAAAGACAGCAAGCCTGCCAGAAGGTTTGAAGAAGATTCATCAGATGACGCTGAAGAAGCGTCTGCTGAATAACTAACAGCTTAATTTCGGAGAATTATCATGGCTTACTTCCGTCGCAAAAAATATTGTCGTTTCACAGCAGAAGGTATTACCGAGGTTGATTACAAGGACCTGAACCTGCTGAAAAACTATGTAACTGAAACCGGTAAACTGGTACCTGCGCGTATCACCGGTACCAAGGCTAAATACCAGCGCCAGTTGACCACCGCTGTTAAGCGTGCACGTTACCTGGCCCTGTTGCCTTACACCGATTCTCATTAATCGGACCTGTTCTGCCTCGACCCGACAGGGAGGGCAGTGAATTGCTATGAATGCACTGGCCAGATTCATCATGGCCGGCCCCGGTCAGGCATCACTGGTGGCGGCGGCAACAGCTATTTTAGCGATACTGTTGCCTCCACTGGCCTGGATCAGCGGTGGCGTTATCGCACTGGTTGTACTGCACCTGGGTAATCTACGTGGCTTGCAGGTTGTAACACTGGCTTCAGTTGGTTCCATGTTGTTGGGCTGGCTGGCTCTGGGATCACCAGTGGTGGTGCTGGGTATAGTGTTACTGCTCTGGTTGCCCGCCTGGTTACTCGCTGCTTTTTTGAGAAGCACGGTTTCACTGGGTAAGACATTACAGGCGAGTATCGTACTGGGTGTATTGATGGTACTGCTAGTGCATCTGGCTTTTCCGCAGTTGCAAACGATGGTGACGGCAGACTTCACCCAAATGTTGGGGCCTGTACTGGAACAGCAGCCAAGTGAAGAAGTTCGCCAGCAATTACAACAGGCGGTTGACACGGTCATACGATTGCTACCTGGCGTTCTGGCATCAGGTATCGTCATGGGGGCTGTACTCAGCCTGTTGCTGGGTCGTTGGTGGCAGGCTGCCCTGTACAATCCTGGCGGTTTGACTAAAGAGTTCCATGAACTCCATCTTGGCCGCACCATGGCAGGGATCGGCTTGGTGCTGATGGTCTTGGCGGGTGTAACCGGTGCTGATCTGGCGATTATGCTGGTACTGGTGTTCCTGATGATTTACTTGTTACAGGGCACAGCGCTTGTGCACAGTATTGTCAGGATCAAACAACTCAACCGGGGCTGGCTGTACGGATTTTATATATTGCTGTTTTTGGTGCCCCACCTGATGGTGCCGCTGGCAGTGCTGGGAATAACCGATGCCTGGATTGATTACAGGCGAAGGTTGCAAACAAACTAATTTGAAGTTTTAGAGAAAGAGGCATTAACGATGGATGTCATATTACTAGAGAAAGTAGAGCGCCTGGGCAGTCTGGGTGACGTAGTTAAGGTTAAGGCGGGTTTTGCCCGTAATTATCTGTTGCCAAGCGGCAAGGCCAAGGCGGCAACAGAAGAAAATATTAAGGCACTGGAAGAACGCCGTGCAGAACTGGAAGCCAAGGCGGCTGAAGCTCTGGCTGAAGCGCAGGCACGTAAAGCCAAACTGGAAGGTATGGAAGTGACTATTTCTGCCCAGGCGGGTACCGAAGGTAAGTTGTTCGGTTCTGTCGGCACTACCGATATTGCTGATGCAGTGACTGCAGCCGGTGTTGAGCTGGAGAAGAAAGAAGTTCGCATGCCAACCGGCGCTATTCGCATGGCGGGTGAATACGAAATTGAACTTCATTTGCATACTGATGTGAATGCAACCATCAAACTGACAGTGGTTGCCGAAGCTTAAAATCTTCCTGGTCAGGCATCCTGCAAGGTCGCCGATTCCGGCGACCTTCACTGACCCTTTTCGTAATAGTGTGTTGTCCTTGTTTCATCATGGAAAAGCCAACATCTTATCCATACCTTATCCACAGCCTTATCCATTGAATTACACACTGGAGAATGGCAATCTGGTAAAGTCTTCTTACTAAAATTTAAAACTATTTATTCATGGTTGAAACCGCAGTATTTCCTAACTCGTCCACGGTAAAGATTGAGCCCCGTGATCTCAAGGTGCCTCCCCATTCCATTGAAGCGGAACAGGCGGTGCTGGGTGGTTTAATGCTGGATAACCGCGCCTGGGAAGTCATTGCGGATCGTGTTGTCGAAGAAGATTTCTATCGCAAGGAACATCGATTAATTTTCCGCTCCATCGCCAATCTGGAGCGGAATGACCAGCCTTTTGATGTGGTGACCTTATCCGAAGAGCTGGAAAAGACCCATGAGCTGGAGGCTGCCGGTGGCTTGCCTTATCTTGGCCGTCTTGCAAAAGAAACTCCCAGTGCCGCCAATATTCGCGCCTATGCCGATATCGTGCGAGAACGTTCGGTATTACGCCAGCTGATTGAAATCGGTACCGATATCGCCGGTAGTGGCTACAACCCGGAAGGTCGCAGCAGCAAGGATTTGCTGGATGAAGCTGAACGACGCGTATTCAAAATCGCTGAACAGGGTTCGAGGGTTGGCAAGGGATTCGTCAACATCAAACAGTTGCTTACTAAAACCGTAGAACAAATTGATTACCTGTTTGAGCAGGAAGGCCACATTACCGGTGTATCCACCGGATTTAATGAATTCGATGACATGACCACCGGTTTGCAGAAGGGTGACATGGTTATAGTTGCCGGTCGTCCTTCCATGGGTAAAACCACCTTTGCCATGAATATTGCCGAAAATGCGGCTATTGGTAACAAGACACCGGTGGCAGTGTTCAGTATGGAAATGCCGGCAGAATCCCTGGCCATGCGTATGATTTCATCCCTGGGCCGAATCGACCAGCATCGATTACGTACCGGTCAACTCAACGATGAAGACTGGCCACGCATCACCTCCGCTGTGGCCTTGTTGTCCGAAACCAGTATTTTTGTCGATGACACTCCGGCTTTGTCACCATCCGAACTTCGCGCCCGTGCCCGGCGCTTAAAACGTGAACATGGTCTGGGTCTGATTGTGATCGACTACCTGCAGCTGATGCAGGTGCCCGGTGGCGGTGAAAACCGTGCTACCGAAATTTCTGAAATATCACGCAGTTTAAAAGCCCTGGCCAAGGAGCTGGAGTTACCGGTGATTGCCCTGTCGCAGTTGAATCGAAGCCTGGAACAGCGACCCAATAAACGACCGGTTATGTCGGACCTGCGTGAATCCGGCGCTATCGAACAGGATGCGGACTTGATTGTGTTCATTTACCGCGACGAAGTGTATAACCAGGACAGCCCTGACAAGGGCACTGCCGAAATCATTATCGGTAAACAACGTAATGGTCCCATTGGCACCACGCGCCTGACCTTCCTGGGTAAATACACCAAGTTTGAAAATTACATTCCTGAAATGTATTCCTCTGAAGGCTTCTAATGATTCGCGGTGCCCGTGCGTTTATCGATCTGGTTGCCCTTTCCCATAACTTTCAACGTGTAAAACTGCTGGCGCCCAACAGCAGGATCATGGCGGTGATCAAGGCGGATGCCTATGGTCATGGCATGCTGCAAGTGGCCAGGGCCCTGGCTGAAGCCGATGGTTTTGCCGTTGCCTGTCTGGCAGAAGCGTTGAAATTGCGCGAAGCCGGTTTTACCCAGCCAATTACGATATTGCAAGGATTTCATTCCGGCGAAGAATTGCAGGCGATGATTGATTTGCGCCTGCGTCCCACAGTTCATCAACAGTGGCAACTTAAGCTACTGGAGCAGGTGTCGCAGGGCTCGCTGGAGGTCTGGCTCAAGGTTAATACAGGGATGGGGCGCCTTGGATTTTCGGTTGAACAGGCGGGTGCTGCCTGGCAACGTCTGCAAGCATGCGCCTGTGTATCCCATTGCGGTTTGATGAGTCATTTCGCTAACGCCGATGAGCCGGATCACGTCTCGAATCGCGAACAGATTGAGCATTTTAGGCAACTGGCGCAAGGTTTTGCCTGTGAAACCACCCTGGCCAATTCTGCGGGATTGATCGCTTTTAAGGAGGCTCAGGGTGACTGGGTGCGACCGGGCATCATGCTCTACGGTTCATCTCCCATTACGGGGCAATCCGCGGCTGATCTGGGTTTAAAGCCGGTGATGCAACTGAAATCCCGCATTATTTCCATCAACACCTTGCGGAAAGGTGAGGCGATTGGCTATGGCAGTGACTGGCGCTGTCCGCAAGATATGCCGGTTGGCGTTGTGGCAATTGGCTACGGTGATGGTTATCCCCGTCATGCTGGAAGCGGCACCCCGGTATGGATCGCCGGCAAGCTGAGCCAGTTACTGGGTCGAGTGTCGATGGATATGATCACGGTTGATTTACGTGGCCTCGAACATGCAAAGATCGGTGATGAAGTCGTGTTGTGGGGCAATGAGTTGTCCGTGGATGACATCGCGAAACATGCCGGTACCATTTCCTATGAATTGCTTTGTAACATGAAAGCCGTTCGTACGAGCTAAATATCTAATTCACAATAATTGCTTAGCCTGTTGATTCTTTGGCACTTTTTGACTAGTGTTTACTCAGTCGAAATATTCATGATGTTCACATCATATTTGCAGGAGAAAAAAATGTTCAGGGGACTAATTGCAATATCCATACTGGGGTTAACTGTTTTGTTATCGGCCTGTGGCGGTGGCAGTGCCATGTATCGACAGGATGCTACCCACAGTGGCAAATCAGAGTCCGCTGGTCCCGAACAATTGCATCGCCTGGTATGGAAGTTTTCCGCCCCTGACAAGATTTATTCATCACCGGTTGTCGCCGGGAACTCAGTTTACATCGGTTGTAAAGATGGTTATCTCTATGTGCTGGATCTGGAGCGTGGCAACGTGACCTGGAAATTTCAAACCGGTGGCAACATCGAAGCAGCTGTTGCAGTTTCCGGTAATACCGTGTTTGTCGGCAGCTGGGATGGCTACCTGTACGCCGTCGATACTGACAGTCATCAGTTAAAATGGAAATTCAGAACCGGGGGTATGGCATATTCATC
>JBFHPZ010000090.1:0-7588 GCA_041592495.1 Gammaproteobacteria bacterium
CCTATTCGGTCATTTCACCTGAAGGTTGTGCTTCGATTCTGTGGAAGAGTGCGGAAAAAGCACAGGAGGCAGCTGAGGCCCTGGGTATTACCGCTCCTCGCCTGAAAGAGCTGGGTCTCATCGATTACATTATTGATGAACCCCTGGGTAGCGCCTATCGTGATGTGGAGCTCACCGCACGTAATATCAAGCAAGCCTTGATCGAGAGCCTTGAAAATCTTGAAAAGATGGGTGTGGATAAGCTGCTGGATACGCGTTATCAGCGCCTGATGGGGTATGGCAAGTTCACTGAAGCTTGATGGTACTTAACCCCGAGAATCTTCGACAACGTCTTTGGCAGTTTCCGGCTGCCGATCAAATCAAAACCTGGTGGTTGGCCTACAGCGGTGGTGTCGACTCCCAGGTTTTGTTGCATTTGCTGTCCCGAATTAAAGGGCTGAATGTCCGTGCCGTTTATATCGACCATGGCCTGCATCCCGCATCCCAGGACTGGTCGCAGCATTGTGCCATTAGCTGTCAACAACTCAATATTCCATTCCAGTCCATTTCGGTAAATGCCCGGGCTGAGCCAGGTGAAAGCCCGGAGGCGGCGGCACGTCACGCTCGATACCAGCAATTAGCAACATTGATTGGCCAGGAGGATTGCCTGCTAACGGCTCAACATGAAGATGATCAGGCAGAAACCCTGCTACTGCAACTTATCCGCGGGGCCGGTGCGGCTGGTCTGGCGGCCATGCCGACAGTAACCCGGTTTTCCCGGGGCTGGCATTTACGCCCTTTACTGGGTTTCAGTCGACAGGAAATACTCGATTATGCGCAGGTACAGCAATTAAACTGGATCGAAGACCCGAGTAACCAGGACGATTGCTATGACCGCAATTTTCTCCGACATCGTATTACGCCTTTATTAAAGCAACGATGGCCTTCGATTAGCCATAGTCTCTCGCGTGCGGCTGAATTGCAGGCCGAGAATGCCCGTTTACTGGAATCTCTGGCCGAGCTGGATGCCAAAGGGGTGGAAACGCCACAACAGTCGTTGGCAATCGCACCTTTATTAGTACTGGACGATATGCGCCAGCGCAATGTATTGCGTCACTGGATTCAACAGCAAGGATTTGGCCTGCCATCCCGGGCCATCATGGCCCAAATCCAGCAACAAATGTTACATAGCCGGGAGGATGCTTGTCCCCGGGTTAGCTGGTCGCAGGCTGAAATGCATCGTTATCAGGGGCAGTTATATCTGTTGCCGGCGCAGCAGCATGACAGTCATCAGGTCTTGCAGTGGGATGTCAATCAGCCACTGGCTTTGCCTTCATTGCAGCAGCATCTTGAATTGCAGCCAATGGCAGGACAGGGTATAGCTGCCGCTCATCTTGATACTACACTGACGGTAAGATTCAGGACCGGTGGCGAAACAATCAAGCCGGCAGGGCGCAAACAAACCCACAGTTTAAAGAAACTGTTGCAGGAGGCCGGGGTGCCGCCCTGGCTTCGTTCACGTATTCCTTTGCTCTATCGGCAGGACACATTAATAGCAGTGGTGGGTTACTGGATAGCCGAGGGTTATCAGGTAACAGCTGACAAAACCGGCCAGGTACCGGTATTGTCAGCGTTGGACAGGTTTTAACCAGTTATTAGTTTTCTTCAATTAGAAGAGTATTTTGTTTCTTTGATCCCACAGCATCTGTGCCTGCTGCATGGCATCATCCGGAGTCGAAGCTTTTTCCATCAAGCGCAAGGCAATGGCCGCGGTTGAAACAATGGCGGCTTCTGCGTATTCCGCATCACTATCCTTACCACGCCAGACATTGCCCAATCGGTTAAGGTCAAGGCTGTCTTCTTTCACATGGCGGCGAGAGAATAATGCCGGCCAGAGTTCATCATACATTTCACCCTGTCTGACACAGGACACGGTGCATTCCATATCCGGATTACGTTCGGCTTCGCCAGCTTCACCCTTAAAAACGGCTAGCTGGGTGTCGCCCATGATTTGAGCCGCCTGTTGGTGCACTTTCTGGTATCCGGGATGGAAAATGGCCTGGATACTGTAAGGTGCATTCAGGGGATTAATCATGCGGCCAACGGTATGGATAGGAGAGCGCAAGCCCAGCAAAGGTCTAAGTTCAATGATGTTTTTCAAGCGCTGGTTGATCACTTCCAGCGGAATATAGGTGAAGTTGCTGGCCGCAATTTGTTCACGGGCTTCATCCAGGGTTGAGGCGACTTTGATTCCCAGGGGTTTTAATACTTCAGACGTGTAAACACGACCTGCGGTATGGCCTTCAGCACCGTGCATGCAAACCTTGTAGCCGCTTTTCGCCAGTAATAAGGCGCTCAGTACGTACCAGGGGGAATGACGGCGTTTACCTGCATAGGATGACCAGTCGAGATCAGCCTGAGATGTTTCCGGAAAGGAAATATGATCCCGTATAGCGCGGACAAAACCGGCGACTTCTTCCGGGGTTTCTTCCTTAACGCGCAACAACATCAGGAATGCACCCAGTTGTTCAGGAGTGATCTGATCCTTGAGAACCATGGTCATGGCATCATAGGCTTCATCTACGGTAAAGCCGCGTGAGCCTTTTTTACCCTTGCCTAGAATACGAATAAAGGGTGCAAAAATATGTTCTTCAGGAGTTTGCATGTCAAAAAACCGTTCAAATCAAGGAGGTGGAGTTTAAGCGGGTGGTCGCCGCCATTCAAACCATTTTCACCAGAATAATCACAAATAAAACCAATAAAACCAGAGGTATTAACACAGCTCTCCAGTCATCGCCGGAGGCCTTGGGGCTGTGTTTCAGCATATGCCTGGCCCTGGGGAATAACAAAACCACCATCATGCCCAGTAACAGGGCATAACCAATTTTCATCCACATTTCCATGAATACTCCGCTGTTAAAAAACAAACCCCGGTAAACCGGGGTTTGTCAGGCATAAAGATTAGATTGCTATTAATCTTCGCCACTCAGGGCGCCAAGCAAATGCAGCAAGTGTACAAAGATATTGTAAATATCCAGGTACAGGGCAACGGTTGCCATGATGTAGTTGGTTTCACCGCCATGAATAATACGGCTGGTATCAAACAGAATCAGGCCGCTCATGATCAGTATAACTGCAGCTGAAATGGTCAGGGACATGGCCGGAATCGCCAGGAAAATATTGGCAATGGCTGCGATTAATACCACCAGCAGGCCAACAAACAGCATGCCACCCAGGAAGCTGAAGTCACGGCGTGTGGTCAGGGCATAACCCGAAAGGCCCAGGAAAATCACACCCGTGCCGCCAAGGGCAGTGGTAATAATTTGTGAGCCATTGGCTAACTGCAAATAGGCATTCAGCATGGGGCCAAGGCCGAAACCAAGCAGGCCGGTTATGGCAAATACCACGCCGATGCCTGCAGCAGAATTGGCTGTTTTAGGTAAAACCAGCCATAGCAACAGAAATGCACCGCCCATGGTGAAGAGGGGTACGGCAGGGGGGACTTCCATTGCCATGGAAACACCGGCCATCAGGGCACTAAACAACAGTGTCATGGACAGCAGGACATAGGTATTTTTCAGTACCTTGTTCGTCTCAAGAATAGCTTCCGGAGAACGGCTAATGGAATAATGTTGTTCGTTCATATACCTTCCTGTTCATCTTTATAGGTTAAACGGGGTTTAGCATAACATCAAAAATTGGACATGCCAAAGCGCATATTTGTTTCATTAATATGGTGCCAAGTGCTGGTTTTGCAACTTTTTTTCGGGTATTCTAGCGCCCCTCAACGCAAGTGCTTATGCGCCAGGATTTTGGAAGGGTGGCAGAGCGGTTGAATGCACCGGTCTTGAAAACCGGCGAGGGTTTATCCCCTCCGTGGGTTCAAATCCCACCCCTTCCGCCAAATTAAAAAGGGCTCCCAATCGGGAGCCCTTTTTATTTGCGAACAGGATTAGTGAATAAGCCTGGGTGGTAAATAGAATCCTTGGGAATGATTTATACCAAGTCATTTTGTAATTTTGCTTTTGGTCCTCTATTTAGCCTCTTGTCCTCATGCGCACGAATGGCCAGGGGTGTCAGGCACGACTCCATGGATACATGAGCTACGAGTTCATGGATGGGCAGGGACTTTGACAGAATTACTCAGTCGAGAGTCAGGCAGGAAACTATAGCCGGGGATCGCCCGGCGTAAATCTCGTCCTCAATTTTTCATGGCATTTCTTATATTCGAAAGTATCTCAGCCAGGAGGCGTTTTTTTTGCAGGCAGGATCGCTTGCTGTGCATCAGCAATAGTCAACAAGGAATGTTGTCTGATTATGGAAGTCAATCTGAAGTTTATTTCGTTGGCGGGGAATGCAAAAAAAGTCAGGGCTAATTATTGTCGTAAGAGTGCTTTTGAATGTGATCACCGGTATTACCGGTGTGGATATTCTGCTATAAATATTATTTTGCATGTGAATGTATAAACACGTGCAGATTGTTCAGGTAGTGCCCAAATACGTGGGCTTAATATGTTACTGAATTACTTTTACACTTGCAAAAAGTACGGATTAATATCCCCCTCGGTGTGTTTATGACGATGATACTTGAATCATGAACGCTTTTTTTAATGCGTGTAAATAGTTTTAGAGTAAGCGTTCCAATAATAAATTGGGTGGTTTAACAAGAATTGCTTGAGGTATTTGATTCATGGATGTCTGGGAGAGTCATTTTACACATAGTGACAACGAAGTTTTCTGGGTGCGCGACCTGAAGCTACAAAAAATGATTTATGTTAGTGATGCTTATGAGATTATCTGGGGCGATTCACTTAAAAATATTTATAACGATGCATCACGATTTGTAAAATTCATACATCCTGACGACGTCGACCGTGTAAAGTCATCCATGCTAAATAGTCAAACTTTAGGTGGCTTTAGTGATGAGTATCGCATTGTAAGACCGGATGGTGAAATACGCTGGATTTATGCTCGTAGTTTTCCTGTTCTCAATGCGGAAGGTGAGGTTTATCGCATAGCCGGGAAGGCTGAAGATATTACAGAGCGCAAAATGAATGAGCAAAAGCGCCTGCTGTTTGAGCGTGAACAAAAAGAAACTCTGGTACGGGAGGTTCATCACAGGATAAAAAACAATTTGCAGGGCATCATCGGTCTGCTCAGACAGCAATTAGGAAGTTACAGTGAACTCGAAGATGTTTTATGCAGGGTTATCAGTCAAGTGCAGTCGATTGCCATGATTCATGGCTTACAGGGCCAATCCCAGCTGGTTTATTTGTGTGAGATTGTTCAGGCAATAGGGCTAGCAATCACTAATCTGTATGCCCACAGAAGTAAGATCGATATCAGAATAGAGAGTGATAAGCCGGTATTACTGGGTGAGGAAGATGCTGTGCCGATTGCATTGATCATAAACGAATTGCTAACCAATGCAGTGAAACACGGATTAAAGAATAGTGCAGAGCCAGTGAGACTGGAATTACATTCAGATGGTTGCAACGCTGAAATAAAGGTATGGAATCGCTTTGCAAATAACACAGTGAATCAGCCCAATGCTAATCCTGGAAAGGGTTCTGGTCTCGGGCTCATCAAATCACTAATGCCATATAAAGGCGCTCGTCTGGTTTTTGATAAGAGGAACGGTAATTTTGAGGTTGAACTAAAGCTGGAAAGCCCGGTTACACAGCCAAAAGTATCGGGTATGAGAGAGCCTTCCCTTGATTAAGGTTAAGGTTTGAAACAGGATTAAATGCAAGATTTCTTTCTATCTGTTAAAACAGGTGGAAAAATCAGTAACATTAGGTTCAATGCAGTTATTTAAGTTATATTTCTAGCTGCTGCACAAATAGATGTTTATTAGAAGGTGTTAATGTATGGCCCCACGATCTATTCTACTGGTTGATGATGATCGACTGATACTGGCAACTTTATCCGATGGGCTGGAAAAAGACGGTTACTCCGTATCAACCGCATCCGACGGACTACAGGCGCTTGAAATGGTCAAGGAAAATTCACCGGACCTGGCCATACTGGATATTCGGATGCCAAGAATGTCAGGCATTGATCTTGCCCAGAAGTTTATGGAGCAGAATATCCCGTTTCTGGCCTTGACCGCGTATAGCGAGAAGGAAACGGTAGAAACGATGATTGATCAGGGCGCCCTTGGTTATATTGTTAAGCCTGTGGATGTTCGACAGCTAATACCGGCCATCGAAGCTGCTGTGGAAAGGGCAAATGACCTGAAAGCCTTACGAAAAGAAAAAAGTAATCTGGATACTGCCTTGTCTTCGGAGCGTGATACCAGCAAGGCAATAGGCGTCATTATGGAACGTTATCGTATGACAGCCGATGATGCCTTTGAGTATCTGCGGCGCACGGCACGTTCCGAACGTCGAAAACTGGCCGATGTTTCCAGCGAAATTATCCAGGCACAAAACGTATTAAATCGATTGCCTTCCTGAACAAAATAAAACCGTTTCAGTTTGTGGGTTAGCCAATAGCTGTTGCAGTCTGAGTAGTGTGCACTCAATAAGAAGACTGCAACTTATAATATTGCACTGCCGAGTGTTCTGCGTCGGGTGCAGTTAAATCCCCGCGAATGTCCAGTTAATTCATCTGGAAAAATTTTCTATTCTCCACAGAAGGCGATTCGGTTGCCTGGCTGGCACCCATGCATTTTCTGTTCATCAACATGGTTTTTGTTCTGAAAATCACCGACAGAATTTCTTCGTAAGCTGTCGGGTTGCTCTCCTAAAATGATCACAGAAAATGAGATAAATTCAATTTCCTGGAAATGTACTTAAAAAATGTCAAGCTGGCTTGACTACTGTGTTTCGTAAACTATAGTTCTTTTGAGCTTTATCAAAAACAACATCCAGTTAACTGGTTCGGTCAGTAAATTAATTGTCCGTTCCGGTTCTAATCTCGCCCCACCCCTGCGGGATTATGCTTATCAGGCCCTTTCTGCCTGAATATTAGAAAATTAAGCTAAAGCAAACTTTGCCTACAAGTGATTGTTCAGGGGGTGGTGTTTTGTCCTTATTATTATGGAATAAAACTGATAGAGGCACGAATCGGGTCTCGTCCATTAATTCAAAAGCTTTCTACTTTACCGGTGTATCCCTGATCTGGACACTGGTGTTGGTGCTTGCAACCTTTTTGCTTTCTGGCAACACATGGAAAGACTGGACTGTAACAATCATCCTGTTGTTACTTGGCCGAATAGCTGATTATTTGCTTATGCGGGCTTATTTGCGCAAAGCAGAGCAGGCCGAAAAGAATCTCGAACAATCCGCCCTTGAAAATTCAAAATCTGAACTCCAGGCTGTGTTACAGCCGCTGGAAGATCTTGCAATTAAAATCTCAAATCTGTCCAGCGAACAAATCGAAACATCCCGCGCACAAACCGAAGATGCAATTATTCAGCTGGCTCATCGATTTTCCAGCATAGCCAGCAAACTTAGTTCATCCATTGATGTTTCCAATAACTTGACTGAAGGCCGTGAAGGTAATCTTGCTTCTGCTTTCGCGGAAAGTCACCAGCAACTCAGTCGCCTGATTGGCTATCTGGATAATTCTATCCAGTCACGTAATCACTTGCTTAAACAAATAG
>JBFHPZ010000091.1:0-7561 GCA_041592495.1 Gammaproteobacteria bacterium
AGTACGATACTCCAGCCATTCCTTCAGTAACTGCTTCAGGTTCTTCACCTGGGGACGGCCGTTAATACCAATCATATTAAAATTGGCGCGATAGCTTCGTTCCAGATCCGTTGTAGCAAACAAATGATTCATTAACTGTTCGACATCAACACGATTGGAACGTGGAACAATCACCAGACGGGTGGGATTTTCGTGATCCGATTCGTCTCGAAGATCTTCCACCATGGGCAGTTTCTTCGCCGTCATCTGCTGGGCGATCTGTTCCAGAATCTTGTTGCCGGATACCTGATATGGCAAAGCGGTAATGACTATGTCGCCATTCTCTTTTTCATAGCGGGCACGGGCACGAATACTGCCGTGACCCTTTTCATACATGTCACGAATTTCCTGCGGCGAAGTAATGATTTCCGCTTCCGTCGGAAAATCCGGCCCCTTCACGTGCATGCACAAATCATCCAGCGTAGCCGATGGTTCATCCAGCAAATGAACACAGGCACTGGCGACTTCTTTTAAATTGTGCGGCGGAATATCTGTCGCCATGCCGACAGCAATACCGGTGGAACCGTTGAGCAACACATTCGGCAAGCGTGCCGGTAATGATTTGGGTTCTTCCAGGGTGCCATCGAAATTAGGCGCCCACGCAACTGTACCCTGCCCCAGTTCCTGCAATAACAAGTCCGCATAGGAAGTTAAACGGGATTCGGTGTAACGCATGGCGGCGAATGACTTGGGATCATCCGGCGAACCCCAGTTACCCTGACCATCAACCAGGGGATAACGATAAGAGAAACTCTGCGCCATCAACACCATGGCTTCGTAACAGGCGCTGTCACCGTGGGGATGAAACTTACCCAATACGTCACCCACAGTACGCGCTGATTTTTTATATTTTGCTGCGGCATTCAAACCCAGTTCGGACATGGCATACACAATGCGTCGCTGTACCGGTTTTAAACCATCGCCAAGAAATGGCAGGGCGCGATCGAGGATGACGTACATGGAGTAATCCAGATACGCTTACTCGGTAAATACCGCCAGCGATTGTTTTTCTACACCTTCAAAATCGAGACTGTCTTGAGACATAATTAAACCTGATTAAATGCATTAAATTTTTTTAAACCACAGAGGACACAGAGGTACACAGAGAACATCATTTTATATTTGTTATTTCTGGTTTCCACGTTAAAGCCCGGGAATCAGATATTCTTTGCTTTCCTGGCATCATTGCGTCAAATTTTTTATAACCACAAAGGACCGAGTTTCACAGAGCTTGATCTAAAATCTGTTGGCTACAAAACAAACCAGAAATTAGTTTTCTCTGTGTACCTCTGTGTCCCCTGTGGCTCAAATCTTTTCCGGTTGTTAAAACTCAAACTTCCGCCAGATCGCCTTTTGTTTCTAACCACGCCTTGCGATCACCGGCACGTTTCTTCGCCAGCAACATATCCATCATGCTGTTGCTGTCATCGCCGGACTGAATGGTTAATTGCACCAGGCGACGCGTATCCGGTGCGATGGATGTTTCGCGCAATTGCAGGGGATTCATTTCACCCAGACCTTTGAAGCGCGTAACCTGAACCTTGCCTTTTTTATTTTCAGCAGAGATGCGATCCAGCACACCCTGTTTTTCCGCTTCATCCAGTGCGTAGTACACATCCTTGCCGATATCGATACGGAACAGCGGCGGCATGGCAACATAGATATGCCCCGCTTCCACCAGAGGACGGAAATGCCTCAGGAACAGGGCACATAATAAGGTGGCGATGTGATAACCATCGGAATCGGCGTCGGCAAGAATACAAATTTTGCCATAGCGTAAACCGCTTAAGTTCTGGCTGCCCGGCTCGACACCCACCGCAACGGATATATCGTGAACTTCCTGCGAGGCCAGTACCTGATCCGGGTCCACTTCCCAGGTGTTTAAAATTTTCCCGCGTAAGGGCATGATGGCCTGAAACTCGCGATCACGCGCCTGCTTGGCCGAACCACCGGCGGAATCCCCTTCCACCAGAAACAGTTCGGTGCGGGTCATATCCGATGAACTGCAATCCGCCAGCTTGCCCGGTAAGGCCGGACCGGCGGTAACTTTTTTACGCTCAATTTTTTTCCCGGCGCGTAAACGTTTCTGTGCATTATCAATCGCAAGGAATGCAATGCGTTCACCTTCTTCGGTGTGCTGGTTCAGCCATAAACTAAATGCATCTTTCACCACGCCGGAAACAAATGCAGCGCATTCGCGGGAGGATAAACGCTCCTTGGTCTGGCCGGAGAATTGCGGGTCTTCCAGTTTCACCGACAGGATATAACTGACCTTGTCCCAGACATCTTCCGGGCTTAACTTGACGCCACGGGGTAATAAATTGCGGAATTCACAAAACTCGCGCACGGCCTCGGTCAATCCTGTGCGTAAACCATTGACGTGAGTTCCACCCTGCGCGGTGGGAATTAAATTCACATAGGATTCAGTGACCGCTTCGCCGCCTTCCGGCAACCACAGCAGGGCCCAGTCCACAGCTTCGTGCGTGCTGGAGAATGCGCCGATAAACGGTTCCGTTGGCAATAACTCAAAGCCCTGCAGGGATTCGGTCAAATAATCCCGCAAACCATCTTCGTAAAACCATTCATCGGTTTCGCCGGATTGTTCATCGAAGAACACCACATGCAGGCCGGGGCACAACACCGCCTTGGCTCGTAGCACATGTTTCAATCGGGAGACGGAAAACTTGGGTGAATCAAAATATTTGGCTTCGGGCCAGAAACGCACATGGGTGCCGGTGTTTTTCTTGCCGCAGGTACCGATTTCATGCAGCTCCTTAACCTTGTCACCATGGGCAAAGGCAATATTGTATTCCTTGCCATCGCGCTTGATTTCCACTTCCAGGCGATAGGACAGGGCATTGACCACCGACACACCCACGCCGTGCAAACCGCCGGAGAACTGGTAATTTTTGTTGGAAAATTTACCGCCGGCATGCAGGCGGGTCAGGATAACTTCGACACCGGACACGCCTTCTTCCGGGTGTATATCCACCGGCATACCTCGGCCATCATCCGCCACACCCAGGGAACCGTCGCGATACAGGGTCACCTGGATGCGACTGGCGTAGCCCGCCATGGCCTCATCGACGCTGTTATCAATGACTTCCTGGGCCAGGTGATTGGGCCGAGTGGTGTCGGTGTACATGCCAGGACGCTTTTTCACCGGCTCCAGGCCGGATAAAACTTCAATCGCCGAAGCGTCGTAGGAACTCATTCATTCTCCAGTACTAAGATCATTGCGCGAAGACTATACATGGCCCGTGCTAAAAATAAAATGTTGAAAACTGGATGATCTTATCAAAAGCATTTACCCATCCCGCATCTATTTGATGGAGAGCAACTGCAGAATTAGCATCATCCAGTTAAGCTGCTACCTTTTATGTAATGTCATTGGCCGAGTACATTTCAACAGACGAAAGGAGCACCATGAATAACAAACGGGTATTTTCATTTCAGGAAGGTGACGGTAAAAACAAGAAGCTGCTGGGGGGCAAGGGAGCCAATCTCTGCGAAATGACCCAGATCGGGCTCAATGTGCCGCCGGGATTTGTGATTTCCACCGATGCTTGCCTGGAATACCTGGCGACTCAATCCGGTGAGCTGCCCTCCGGTCTGATGGAAGAAATACGCTCTCACATGCTACAGGTGGAACAGGCTACCGGCAAAGGTTTTGGTGATCCCCAGAACCCCTTACTGGTGTCCGTGCGCTCCGGTTCCGCCATGTCCATGCCGGGGATGATGGATACCATCCTTAATCTCGGCCTGAATACAGAGACCCTGCAGGGTGAAATCAAACAATCCGGTGATCCCCGTTTTGGTTATGACGCCTACCGTCGCTTCATCCAGTTGTTCGGCAAAGTGGCGCTGGGGGTACCCGACGATTTATTCGATGCGGAATTCGAAACCGTTAAACAACAGGCCAATGTCAGTGAAGACATAGGTCTAGCCGCCGGCGACCTGAAGGACATCTGCGACCGCTTCCTGAACGTGTTCCAGCAACACACCGGCCACCCTTTCCCGCAGGATCCCTATGAACAGCTGGAAATCGCCGTCAAGGCCGTGTTCCGTTCCTGGATGGGCAAGCGCGCCGTGGATTATCGTCGGCAATTCCATATTACGCCGGATATGGCCAATGGCACCGCGGTCAACGTCTGCACCATGGTGTTTGGCAACCGGGGTAACGACTCCGCCACCGGCGTCGGTTTTACCCGTAACCCCGCCACCGGCGAGAACAAACTCTATGGCGAGTACCTGGTCAACGCCCAGGGTGAGGATGTGGTGGCGGGCATCCGCACCCCCAAGCCCATCGACCAGCTCAGCCACGAAATGCCGGACATGGCACAGCAACTGGAACAACTGCGACAAAAACTGGAACAGCACTATAAAGAAGTGCAGGATTTCGAATTCACCATCGAGCGCGGCACCCTCTACTGCCTGCAAACCCGAAACGGCAAAATGAATGCCACCGCCATGGTGCGCAGTTCGGTAGAAATGAACGATGAAGGCCTGATCGATCGCTCCCAGGCCTTGTTGCGCATTAACCCCAGTCACCTGGAACAGATGCTCTATCCAAGACTCGCACCCCACGCCCATCACGAGCCCCTGGCCCAGGGCCTGCCCGCCTCTCCCGGTGCCGCCAGTGGCATGGCGGTATTCGACGCTGATCGCGCCGAGCTTATCGGCAAGGATCAGGGCCGCAAAGTCATCCTGCTGCGTGAAGAAACCAAGCCGGAAGACATCCACGGCTTCTTCGCGGCCCAAGGCATACTCACCAGTCGCGGCGGCAAAACGTCCCACGCCGCCGTGGTCGCCCGGGGCATGGGTAAACCCTGCGTCGCCGGTGCCGAAGGCATACATGTGGATGTGCAACGCCGCGAAGCCATCGTCCACGGCACGGTGATTCGGGAAGGCGATGTGATTACCATCGATGGCAGTTCCGGCAATGTCTATCAGGGGGAAATCCCCATGGTGGAACCGGATTTCAGCGAACAACTCACACGCCTGTTACGCTGGGCCGATGAGGTCGCCTACCTGCGAGTCATGGCCAATGCAGATACACCGGACGATGCGCGCCGCGCTCTCAAGTATGGCGCCAGAGGGATAGGTTTGTGCCGCACTGAACGCATGTTCAATGCCGTCGATCGCCTGCCGGTGGTGATTGAAATGATCGTCGCTGACGATGCTACCCAACGCCAGGTGGCTCTGGACAAACTGCTGCCCATGCAGCGCGCCGACTTCAAGGGCATATTCGAAGTCATGTCGCCACGGCCGGTGACGATTCGCCTGCTCGATCCGCCGATTCATGAATTCCTGCCGTCGGAACAGCAACTGCAAAGCGATCTGGAAAAGCTGATGCACCTGCGTAATTCGGTACGCGGTATGTCGGTGCTGGCTTCCAGCATGATGTTATTGCACGAGCCGGAAACCGCCCGCCAGGAAGCGCAATCGTTACGCCAGCTGGTGGATGAAAATCTGGTGGAACGGGCCATCGAGAAGAAGCAGACCATGCTCAAAAAGGTACGCACCCTGATCGAAACCAATCCCATGCTCGGTCATCGTGGTGTGCGCCTGGGTATCACCTACCCTGAAATTTACGGCATGCAGATTCGCGCCATCCTGGAAGCCGCAGCGGAATGCGCCGCCAAGGACGTGGAAATCCATCCCCAGATCATGGTGCCGCAGGTGTGTACCGCAGAGGAACTGAAATGGGTACGACGCATGGTGAATGAAATACATGCCGAGGTGGAGAAAAAATCCGGCCAGAAAATAAACTTCCGTTTTGGCAGCATGATTGAAGTGGTGCGCGCCTGCATGCGTGCCGGTAGTCTGGCAGAAGCAGCCGAGTTTTTCTCGTTTGGCACCAATGACCTGACCCAGGCCACCTTCTCCTTCTCCCGTGAAGATGCAGAAAACAAATTCCTGCCCATGTACAACCAGCACGGCATATTGCAGGACAACCCATTTGAAGTGCTGGATACCAAGGGTGTGGGCAAGTTAATGGAACTGGCGGTGCAATGGGGACGTGAAGTAAAACCCGACCTCAGTGTTGGCATCTGTGGCGAACATGGCGGCCATCCCGCATCCATCGCCTTCTGTCACAAGGCAGGACTGAACTATGTATCCTGTTCTGCACCGCGAGTGCCGGTGGCACGTCTTGCAGTGGCGCAGGCGGCGTTGCTGGCGGAGTGACTGATAGCATTTTCTTGAACCACAGAGGACACAGAGGTTTTGTTTGCTAGTTCTCACGCTTCACGTGAGAACTAGCAAAATAACCAATAATAATCTCTGTGCTCACTGTGTCCTCTGTGGTTCAATCATTTAATCTTTTTATCCCTTAATCTTTTAATCTTTAATTTGTGTCTCCAAACCGTTTCCGTACAATGCCTACATGAGCATCAACGCCGCCAATCCCGCCATTAACGCCACCCTTACCGCATCCGCCGGTAGCGGTAAAACCTGGATGCTGGTCACGCGCATCCTGCGGATTTTGCTGGAAGATGTTCAACCGGGCAGCATACTGGCGCTGACCTTCACTCGCAAAGCCGCCGGTGAAATGCAACAACGCCTGGCGGAACGCTTGTATGAACTGGCCACTGTTGATGAAACAGCACTGGATAAAGCCCTAACGGAAATCGGTATCAGTCCCAACGACACCTATCGACAACGGGCGCGTGAGCTGTATGAATTTCATCAGTATTGCGATTACCCGGTTCGCACCCAGACCTTTCATTCTTTCTGTCAGGACATTCTGGCGCGCTTCCCGCTGGAAGCGGATGTACCGCCGGGTTTTGATTTACTCGAAAGCAGTTCACTGCTAATCAAGCAGGCGCTGGATGCGCTGTATAACGAAGCGACGCTGGATATGAACGGTCAGCTGGCACAGGATTTACAACAGTTCATGAAACTGTGCGATGGCCACTTCAACATGGACAAGGCATTGAACAGTTTTCTCGATCATCGCAGTGACTGGTGGGCATTTACTGAAAAAGCTGATGATGCAATAGGCTTTGCCACGGAGACATTACAACAACAACTGGAATTCGATGCCAGCATCGACCCGCTGCACAATTTTTTCAACGACTTCACCCTGCAATACATAAAAGAATTCGCCAGCCTGTTAGGTCGTTATGCAAATAAAACCAATGAAAAACATGCCAACAGCCTGGCAAATGTTTTGCTGGCATCGGAATTTAACCACGACCATTTCCAGCAAGTTTGCGAATGTTTCCTGAAAAAAGACGGCGATCCCTTAAAGCAGGGTCGTGAAGACAAACCTGCTGTACGTAAGGCGCTGGGCGATGACACGGATCGCTTTCTGGAATTACACGAATTAATCGTCAGCGCCATCTTTAAAGCCAAAGACCTGCTTAACAAGAAAAACACTTTTGAACTGAACCGCCTGTGGTACATCTGCGGTGAACGTTTCGTAGGCCATTACCAGAAACTCAAACGTGAATTACGCACGCTTGATTTCACCGACCTGGAATGGCGCACTTACCAACTGTTGCAATCATCCGACAAT
>JBFHPZ010000092.1:0-7543 GCA_041592495.1 Gammaproteobacteria bacterium
CAGGTCATGCTCTTAACAACAAGCTACTCAAGGCATTGATTGCTGATAAAGAAGCCTGGGAAGAGGTAACCTTTGAGGAGCAGGACGCCAGATCTCCAATCTCATATGCACAGCCGGTTCAGGCCTGATCAATCTGATTTTTTCGTATTTTGAGCTAGATGAAGTAAGGCCTGCTTTAATGCAGGATCCGATATGGTGTCAGCTGTCTGGGAAATTAACCGGGCAGATTTCCTGTTTAAATGTCGCAATTTCACCACTGGGGTTTTTGTTTTTATAGTTTCGATCTGAGATTGTCGTATAAGGATATTGGAAATCTTTATGCCCCCATGTTCCTCAATCATTTGTATCAGGTTTTGTCGATAAAGCCTGAGTTTTGAGGCCCAGACAGGGGAGTCTGTGATAAGAATCAACTGGTTATCACGAATTCCTGCTACATTCACATGTTCATGACAGCCTGTGGGCAGAGCTGAAGTGATGATGTGATTCAGTTTAATAAGCTCTGCTGCCTTAGCCTGGAGAGAGTTATTGAGCAGATGGGAAATGGATTTCATTGGGGGATTATACCTGGGTTGCTTATTTATGATTTTATGCCACAATCCACAAATTTGGCAGCGTTAGCTTCCTATAGTTTAAGTTATGAACTATTCTTAGTTTGTTCATATTGCTGATAATTATTTAATGAACATTATTCTACTCAGTAAATTTCGGGGTCGTCCTTACAGGATACAGATTGGTAGTCCGGCACAGCTGGCTATGTTGGGTATGCTTATGCTCATTTTAGCGGCTGGAGTGGGCATTTCTGGCTATTGGCTAGGGAATACAACCCAATCCTCTGACCGCCTGGCGGCTCTCCAAAGCGAAATTGAGTTACAGCGAGAGCTAATTTCCCAGACTCGATTCGATGCCCAGGCCGATTTAGACGCTTTGGCGGCTCGATTAGGCCAGATTCAGGCCCATGCGACTCGTCTTAACGCCCTTGGTCAAAAATTAATCAAGATTGCTAAACTGGATCCAGGTGAGTTTAATTTTGAAGAATCCCCTGGCGTTGGTGGACCTGAAGATGGTGACAGCAATGTTAATCTTGATTTTGGCAGTGAAATTGACGCAGTAGTTTCAGAGCTTGAAGATCGCGAGCATCAGCTAAGTGTACTAGAGAGCATCCTCATGAGCAGTCATATGCAAGATGAGGTATTCCCGGAAGGGCGGCCAATCACTCGCGGCTGGATATCTTCATATTATGGTATGAGAACCAATCCCTTTACCGGTAAGTTACAGTTCCATAAGGGTATGGACTTCGCCTCCAAGTCAGGTAGCGATGTACTGGCAGTTGCCGGTGGTGTTGTGACTTGGTCCGGAAAACGATACAACTACGGTAACATGGTCGAAGTTAATCACGGCAATGGTTATGTCACACGATATGCCCATAACAAGGAAAATCATGTCAAGGTTGGCGATACAGTTAAGAAAGGCCAATCTGTCGCCCTGATGGGTTCTACGGGGCGTTCAACAGGCCCCCATGTCCACTTTGAAGTCCTTAAGGATGGTCGACAGATCAATCCTCTGAAGTTTGTTCAAAAATAGTCACAAATCCTGCTGATTTACTAAAAATTCACATCTATACACTTAAGCCAATTGCCAATCTAAGGCATAATACAGTCCTTTTTTACATAACCTTTCTTATAAGCCAAAGGATTTATCATGGTAGCCAAGCTGCTGCGCAAGGTATTCGGTAGCCGTAATGATCGTCAGGTCAAAAAATATCAGAAATTCGTCAATCGCATCAATTTATTAGAGCCTGAGTTTCAGGCCCTGTCAGATGAACAGCTGGGTGCAAAAACGCTTGAATTTCGTGATCGGCTTCAGCAGGGCACGGAGCTTGATGATCTATTGCCAGAGGCCTTTGCAGCAGTACGCGAAGCCGGCCGACGCGCTCTCGGAATGCGGCATTTTGATGTGCAGTTGATAGGTGGTATTGCTCTCCACAATGGTCAAATAGCAGAAATGCGAACCGGTGAAGGTAAAACGCTGGTCGCAACCCTTGCTGCCTATTTAAATGCGCTGCCAGGTACAGGTGTGCATGTCATTACGGTCAATGATTACCTGGCTAAACGTGATGCCCAATGGATGGGCAAGCTCTATGCATTTCTGGGCATGAGTGTTGGAGTGGTTGTGCCGGGTATGCATCCAGCGGAAAAAAAGCAGGCTTATGCAGCAGATATTACCTACGGCACTAATAATGAATACGGATTTGATTATCTGCGCGATAACATGGCTTTCTCTGCAGAGGAAAAAGTCCAGCGTAAACTGAATTATGCGATTGTGGATGAAGTAGACTCCATCCTGATTGATGAAGCCAGAACCCCACTTATTATCTCCGGTCCGACTAATGATAATTCCGAGTTATACGTTAAATTCAATCAGCTTGTTAAAAATCTGCGCAAAGCAGAAGACGAAGAGTCTGAAGGTGATTACACAGTTGACGAGAAGAATCGTCAAATTCATTTAACAGAACAAGGTCACCAAGTCGTTGAAGACTTGCTTGTAAGAGAAGGTATTCTCGATAAAACCGATAGCCTATATAGTGCTGCCAATATCAGTTTGGTTCACTATCTGCATGCGGCTATACGTGCCAATGTTCTTTTTCAGAAAGATGTTCACTACATTGTAAAAGAAGGCAAGGTTGTTATTGTTGATGAGTTCACTGGTAGAACAATGGAAGGCCGTCGCTGGTCAGATGGTTTGCACCAGGCAGTTGAAGCGAAAGAAGGTGTACAGATTGAAAATGAAAATCAGACCCTCGCATCAATAACTTTCCAGAATTACTTCCGAATCTACAACAAACTTGCTGGCATGACTGGTACAGCAGATACAGAAGCTTTTGAGTTTCAGCAAATCTACGGCCTTGAGGTTATGGTGATACCCACCAATGTGCCTGTAGCACGAGTAGATTATGGGGATTTGATTTTTCTGACCAAGGATGAAAAATTTAATGCTATAGCAGAAGATATAAAGGATTGTATTGTACGTCAGCAGCCCGTGCTGGTTGGTACCGCCTCTATCGAAGCATCTGAATATTTGTCTGATTTATTGAAAAAAGCCAATATCAAACACAATGTGCTCAATGCCAAACAGCATGAACGGGAAGCCAATATCATTGCCGAGGCGGGTCGCCCGGCAGCAGTAACAATCGCAACCAATATGGCAGGTCGAGGCACGGATATTGTGTTGGGTGGCAATCTTGAAATGGAATTAAGTGAAATACCAGATGCCAGCGATGTTGAAAAAGAGAACTTGCGTAATGACTGGAAAACAAGACATCAGAAAGTGCTTGAGGCTGGTGGATTACATGTTATAGGTAGTGAACGACATGAATCAAGACGTGTAGATAATCAGCTACGTGGTCGCTCAGGTCGTCAGGGTGATGTGGGTTCAACACGATTCTATTTATCATTACAAGATGATTTGATGCGAATTTTTGCATCTGATCGTGTGGCTGGCTTAATGAAGAAACTGGGGATGGCTCCCGGTGAAGCTATTGAGCACCCATGGGTGACGAGGGCTATTGAAAATGCACAGCGCAAGGTTGAAGGACATAACTTTGATATTCGTAAGCAATTGCTTGAATATGACGATGTCGCCAATGATCAGCGAAAGGTAATTTATAGCCAACGTAATGAAATTATGAATGAGGTTGATGTTTCAGAAACGATAGAAGCTATTCGTGAAGACGTCATAGATGAGCTGTTTGGTAATTATATCTCTCATGGAAGCCTTGAAGAACAGTGGGACATTTCAGGACTGGAATCCGCACTTGAGGATGGGTTCGGGATTTCAATGCCAATACAAAAATGGTTCGATGAAGATGATAGCCTTTATGAGGATACCCTGAAGCAGAAGATAGTAGATACTATCGTTGATGCCTATAAGGAAAAAGAGGCATTGGTTGGCTCAGAAGAGTTGCGTCGATTTGAAAAATACATATTGCTACAGGTTCTCGATACCCAATGGAAGGAGCATTTGGCAGCAATGGATTACCTGCGCCAGAGTATCGGCTTGCGTGGCTATGCACAGAAAAATCCTAAGCAGGAATACAAGCGTGAATCATTTGAAATGTTTGCTGCCATGCTTGAGCGTATTAAACAAGAAGTTGCAGGCTTGTTGTCAAAAGTCCAGATTCGAACCCAGGACGAAATTGATGAGCTTGAACAGAAACAGCATATGCCATCGAATATGCAGTATCAACATGCCGAGGCAAAGGCCATTAAGGAAGAACAGTCTGCCGAGGATGACAATGAACATCACCAGCCTTATGTCAGGGCAGACAAAAAGATTGGCCGGAATGATCCTTGCTACTGTGGTTCAGGTAAAAAATACAAACAGTGTCATGGCAAATTGAGTTAAGAGAACCACGTTGTATGGCTGTAGGATTGAAAGAACCTGAAACCTTATTGCCTGTAAAGGGTATTCGCGTTGCGAGTATTGCTGCCGGTATAAAAAAGAAAGCAGGTGCAAAAGACCTGGTATTGTTTGAAATCGCAGAAGGCAGTAAATGTGCCGCGGTTTTTACACGAAACTTATTTTGTGCCGCACCTGTTACCTTGGCCAAGGAACACTTGTCCCAGAATTCACCTCGTTACCTATTGATAAATGCCGGTAATGCTAATGCGGGTACAGGTAAACAAGGTTTGAATGATGCCCGTCTGTGCTGTCAATTGGTTGCTGATGTTGGTAACTGTAAATCAATAGAAGTTCTGCCGTTTTCAACTGGCGTCATTGGGCAAAATCTTCCACTTGATAAATTTAAGAAAGCAATCCCCGAAGCTTTTGCCAGTTTAAATGAAAATGCATGGATTGATGCAGGTAGAGGCATCATGACAACAGATACCATGTTAAAAGGGATATCTAAGCAGGTTAATATCGATGGCCAAAGTATAACGATTACTGGTATCGCCAAAGGATCAGGCATGATACATCCTGATATGGCAACCATGCTGGCCTATGTCTGTACCGATGCAAATGTTTCAGCGCAAGCGCTACAACAATGTCTTAATTACTCTGTCGAGCGCTCATTTAATGCAATAACTGTTGATGGTGATACTTCAACTAACGATTCTTGCGTTTTAATCGCAACTGGAAAGGCCGGTAATTCGGAACTGTCCTCAGAGCATCCACAATATTCGCTGCTGCAGTCGGCTATATTCGAAGTGCTCGAATATCTTGCGATTGCCATAATCCGTGATGGTGAAGGTGCAACAAAATTAATTACCTTGAATGTGACTAATGCACGTTCTGTTGAAGATGCTCGTAATGTCGCCTTCACCATTGCACATTCTCCGTTGGTAAAAACAGCGCTGTTTGCGAGTGATCCTAACTGGGGTCGAATATTAGCAGCCGTTGGTCGTGCCGGTGTGACCATGGATCTGGATGCAATTGAAATATTTCTTGATGATATATGTATTGTAAGAAATGGTGGTCGTGCTGCCAGCTATACAGAAGAGCAGGGACAGAAGGTAATGTCACAGGACGAAATCACTATTAATGTCGATCTTAAATCCGGTGACTATTCTGCGCGTATATGGACTTGCGACTTCTCATATGACTATGTCAAGATCAATGCCGAGTATCGTACCTGATACAGTTCATGTTGCTGTTGCAGTTATCTTCAATGGTGATAAAGACGTGCTGGTTGCATTGAGACCTGCGCATGTACACCAGGGTGGCCTTTGGGAATTTCCAGGTGGGAAAATTGAGCAAGGTGAATCGGTAGAAGATGCCTTGCGACGGGAAATTAGAGAAGAATTAGATATAGATGTTATACATGCATCACCTCTTATCCGTATTTGCCATCATTATCCTGATAAATCCGTTTTACTAGATGTTTGGTGCGTGGATTCGTTTACAGGTGAGCCTCAGGGGGCTGAAAATCAGTCCATCCGCTGGAATAGCATAGATCAACTTGATCCATCTGAATTTCCCCAGGCTAATCAGGCAATCATTAAAGCTCTGCAACTGCCCGACCAAATGTTGATCACCGGGGAAGCAAGCGATGCAAATGACTTTTTACATAAGCTGGAAAAAGCTCTGTTGAAAGGAGTTAGGCTGGTACAGATGCGCTCTAAAGAAATTAATAGCCATGCCTATGCTTCTCTTGCCAGGTCCGCGCAAGCAATGTGCAAGGATTATGATGCCAGATTACTTCTCAATACAAATCTTGATCTATTTACACAGATAGATGCGGATGGCTTACATCTCAATAGTCAGCGATTGTTTACATACAACAGCAGGCCTGTTGCTGTTGATAAAATGTTATCTGCTTCATGCCATAATGAGCAGGAAATTCAACAGGCTAATAAATTGAATGCGGATATCATATTGGTGTCACCAGTAAAACCCACTTCCAGTCATCCTGGGGTACCAGGTCTTGGTTGGCACAGATTTATGCAGTTAGCGGCAATATCGAATTGTCCGGTTTATGCTTTAGGCGGTATGGCATTAGAAGATATGAAAGATGCCAGGTATCATGGAGCTCAGGGCATCGCCGCGATTTCCTGTCTTTGGTCTTATGAATAATAAAATTATTATCTCGATTGTCGCAGTCGTTTCTATCATTTCATTTCTGGCTGGAAACTGGCTGAATGAACGTAATCAAAAAGCGCAGAAGCTGGAAAAGGTAATCATGCAGGCTTCTCCCTGCAATCCTGCGATCAATAAATGTCAGGCTCTATTACAGGGAGCTCCGGTTATTGCCGCATTCCTACAAAAACCATCAGCCTTACGGCCATTCGAAGTTGAAGTGAAAAGTGATTTGTCAGGCATTGAAGACGTCCATGTCGATTTCCGTATGCAATCCATGAATATGGGTGTTAATTTGTATCGTCTCAATAAAGTCAAAGAAGGCGTATGGGTGGGAAGTGTTACTTTACCTGTTTGTACTTCACGAAGATCTGACTGGATAGCCGAGTTGCAGATAAGTTATCAAGGAAAATTGTGGACTGCAGAATATGCGTTTACACAGTCTATCGATAATTAGATTAAATTCAAAGCACGCAACAGGCTAATTGAAAGTGTACGTCTTGCATTTCCTGTTCTGGGCGATGAGAAGGATTGTGGGTTTTCAAAAATCGAATCGAAAATCGATGTTTGCCTGCACTGATTTCGGGATAAATATTAGAGTTCCTTGGAAGCGAAACCCGGATGAGCAGGCAGGATTGGCTGGTTTCCATGTTTTTTTGATAAAAACCACCCTCCGCGACAATGTCTATTGAGTCAGTGCTTTCCCGTATGACTTTCAGTATCAGGCTAATTGCTGTTTTCAGTGATCGAAAAGGATCAAACCATTCATTTAGAATGGCCTGGCGGTTTTCAAATGGCTTGTTCAACCAATAAGAATAAATTGGTAAATCAAAGTCGCACAAGCCACCTGGCACAGTTATCCGCTGGCGTACGGCGTTGAGTAGCTCGTTTTGGTGCAGGTTCTGAGCAATATTGCCTGTAATTGCATGTAGTTCTTCAATGCATTGCTTTTGTTGATCAATCAGTAATG
>JBFHPZ010000093.1:0-7476 GCA_041592495.1 Gammaproteobacteria bacterium
ACTTATCTACCCTGTCATAAAAATACTGTTAAAACCCCATTGTTTATTTATAGCACAATTTCATCATATGAAATTTTGGTACCAGCCTTAGCCAGTGATTTTGTACCATCGAAGAATTCAGGGATGATCCAGCACCCAGCCTGGATGATTAAAGTATTCAGGATAAGTACTCAGGGCCTTGATAATTTGCGGCAGACCCTGCATGGATGCAGGTTCTTTTGAGAGTGTTTCCGCACCCATTAACAAATCACCAATTAACACATGCAAAGTGGCATCGGCTTTGGGTTCCAGCTTGCAGTTGGCCACCATGTAGGCCACCTGATGATTAATATGCTTCGCCAGCTTTTCGGCATCGTCTGCAGTCAATTTATCATCATGAAATGCTGGAACGGCTTTCATTGCCGCATCATTAATACTTTGCATACCCTGGCGAAGGGGGGCATCGGTTTGCCATTTTTTGCCCTGATCCAGACTGAGCGCTGATGCGCCATGCCCATCATGGCTATGGTTATGATCAGCCGTATTGGTTTGGGCTGTTAAAGGTGAGGTGATTGCCAGTGACAAACAGGCGCCTGCGAATGCAATTAATAATTTGCGATTGAATTTCATACTTGATAGTCCTCTTTGGGAATTGAATAGTGTTCGAAAAAAAACGCCATTTCCTGATTATGCTGAATTTCGCTGCTAATGCTTTTTCTGGAATACCTCCATTTAGTCCTGACCATAGAAGTGTTGGGTAAATGCTTTTCGGAAATTCTGATGGCAAGCCAGACAGGTCGATTGCAGTGCTGAGAAGGCCGATATCACAGCCTGGCCATCTTTATTCCTGGCAGAATCTTCTAATACCAGGGCCGCGTCGTGGGTTTTTCCATCATAGTCTTTAAATTTACTTACCTCGGTGCCGACAAAACTCAGAATACGTATTTTCTCACCGAAGGGTGGCTGTGGATGATCCGCTACCTGGGGTGCAATTTTTTCGACCTGCTCCCAGTCTTCACGACTGATACCATCGGTGATGGCTTGCATATTTTTACCCAGGTCCTGCATGATTTTGCGCAGGGCGAGTGGCTCAACAGATTCACCCGTGGATTCGGCCAATACCTGGCCGCACGCACAGGATAGAACAAATCCAACAAGCACTATTAACCCGTTTATACGGGATTTGAGGTTGATAACTTCAGGGTAATGTCGGGTTTTCATTCGAATGGCCTTCCCTCGCCGGCTTCTTCATGGGTGCGTCCATCCCGGATATGATAAATGCGTTTAAAAGTCGGGATGATTTTTTCATCATGGGTGACCACAATAATCGCGGTCTGATATTGCTGCGCCATCTGGTTAAGAATACGTATAACCGCCAGCGCACGCTCACTGTCCAGTGGAGCCGTGGGTTCATCCGCCAGAATGACCGGTGGCCGATTCACTAAAGCTCGGGCAATGGCCACGCGCTGCTGCTCACCACCGGATAACTCAGAGGGCATGGCCCTGGCGCGATGGGCCACATCCAGCGCCTCTAATAACTCCACCGCATGCTGTCGCGATTCACTATTGCTCCGCCCGGCCAGCATAGGTAGCAATGCAACATTGTCAGTCACATCCAGAAATGGAATTAAATAGGGTGCCTGGAAAACAAATCCGATGTTGTCACGTCGTAAGGCACGCAGATCTTTTATGGTCCAGGCATCGTCGTATATGACATGGCTACCCAGCGACATTCGACCGGCCGTGGGTTCTATGACTGCACCCAGACATTTGAGCAATGTACTCTTGCCCGAACCGGAAGGGCCAATCAGGCCAACCACTTCACCGGGCATGACCTGCATGTTGACCTCTTTAAGGGCATCCACAGCGGTATCACCTTCGCCATAACGCTTACGTATACCTTCGATAATTATGCCTCTGTCAGCCATGTTAACCCCCTATAGCTTCTGCGGGATCAACTTTAAGCGCCGCACGAATCGCCAGTACACTTGCCAGGATGCAAATGATCACCACGGCAATAAATCCACGCAGGGCATCCCCCGGTTCAAGCAATACATATTTGGGAAACATGGGCGCCCAGAAGGTGGCGGCGATTTTGCCCACCACAAAACCGATAATGCCGAGGCCTATTGCCTGCTGCATGATCATTCCGGCAATGGTGCGATTGCGGGTGCCAATGAGCTTGAGCACGGCGATTTCACGTATCTTGCCCATGGTCAGGGTGTAAATAATGAACGCGACTATGGCGGCACTGACGATAGCGAGGATCACCAGGAACATACCACTCTGTTTTGATGAGGTGGCTATCAGCTTGGCCACCAGGATGACTTCCATTTGATCCCGGGTATACACCTGCAGTCGTTTCCAGCGTCGAATGGGTTCGGCCACCTCGTCCGGTGTAAACCCGGATTTGATCTGTACCAGTACCGCATTGACGTAGGGATTGCTGCTTTGTGAATCATTCACCGCTTCCAGCAGTCCTGGCACACCGGGCTGGTTAAAGGTCGGATTTTCGGCAGTACGATTACGTTGGCTGATAATGGCGTCATTGTCTTTGAGGAATTGCACTTCCTGAGCATCGCGCAGGGGGATAAACACCATGGGATCACCACCGGATGACACCATGCGCCGGGTCAGCCCGACCACGGTGTATTCATTGCGGCGACTACGTAAGACCTGCCCCAGTTTGAATCCGGTGGCTATATCCGCCACGGCTTCATAATGGCTACGGGTGATTTGACGACCGGCCACCAGATAAGCGGGGCTACCGGGGGCATCTGGCACTACACCCACCACCATGGCGCGCACATCCCGGTTACCCTGGCGTACCTGCATGGTGAGATAGGTAACATTGGCGGCACGCGCTACGCCAGGCATGGCTAGAATGCTGCGGTAAACATCATCATACAGACTGGAAGATTCGGCATAGGGGCCCAGCGTACCCTGTTGTACCACCCACAGGTCAGCACCACTGTTATTCAGTAGCACCTTGGCGTCATCCACCATACCGCGATAGACCCCGGCCATGGTCAGGGTCACACCGATAAGCAGTCCAAGACCGACACCGGTAAAGACAAACTTGCCCCAGGCATGTAACACATCACGACCGGCCAGGCTGATCATTTCTTTGCATCCACCAGATGATCAACGACACTGACGCGGCTGCGGCTGGTCAGCTCCTGTTTGCTGTACACCACGATATTGTCGCCGGTTTTCAGGCCGCTCAATATTTGTACATGGCCATTCAAATCCGCCGCCCCTATTTCAACAGGTACAAACTGGAGAGCATCATTTTCGATTAACCAGACACCGGTATTGCCATTGATGCGTTTGATACTGGCATTAGGTACGACCGGTGCAGTATCAAGTAAAGGCAAGGCCACAGTAACTTCTGCCAGCTCACCCACTGGGGGCAATGGATCGGGTAATTGATCAAAGACGACTTTTGCCAGAATTTCTTCTGTGACCGAATCCGCCAGAGGCTCAACCCGTGACACATGGCCTGTGAGGGCTTGGCCGGCTCGGGATCTCAACACAATGTTGGCAGGCAGCCCCTTTTCCAGTCCTTTTGATTGCAATTGGTCGAACCGGACATTGATCCAGATGCTTGCGGGATCAATCACTTCCAGCACCGCCTGCCCCGCCACCACCGTACTGCCGGGTTCCACGTAACGGCCGACCACCAGGCCATCTACCGGAGCCACCAGACGCAAATTGCTGCGCTGTTGCACCAAACCTTCATAATCGGCGCGCAACATTTCCAGATCTTCCCGTGCCGCATTCAGATTGGCTCTGGCCGCCGCCAGACTGGCTTTGGCAATCTGGTATTCCTGATATTTAGCCTCAGCAACTTCCTCGCTCACTGTACGTGCCTTCACCAGTTCGTCATAACGCTGGGACTGGCTTCTGGCATAGGCTTCGCGGGCTACGGTGTCATTCACCTGGGCTTCTGCTGCTATTAACGAAGCCCTCGCGCGTTTGATTGCTGCATCCTTGGATACAATTTTATTATCCATATCCACCGGGTCCATATCGCCCAGAACCTGTCCTGCGCTGACCTTGTCACCGACATGGCTGTCGAGACGCAATACATGACCGGTCATGGTTGGGCCGATACGATAACTGTAACGGGCTTCTACAATACCAATACCAAACAGGGCCGGTGAAACAGGCTGATTTTCAACACGGGTTACAGTGACCAGCACCGGCGCCAATGGTCCGGAACGTGCCGCGACATAGCCGAATGCCAGTAGCAAGGGCAGTAGTATGGCAACCAGAATAAGGCTGCGTGTGTTTATGGGTAGCTTTTTCATAATCTGTTCTCGATACCTTGACGATAAATCGCAAATACACCGGGCACCTTGTCTCGTATCTGGGCGGTATCCCCCACCAGCAAGTTCTGCATCACAAGGCCCTGGATAGTGCCAATAAACAAGGTAGCTGCTGCTGTGGTATCCACCCTGGGATCAAGCTGACCTATGGCTTTACCTTTTTCGATCAGGGCCGCCAACCGTTCACCGTATTTCTGGATTAATGTACGCGCCATGCGCTTGGCAGCAGTGTCTTCAGACCGCTGCAATTCACCGAATAACATGCGCGGTACGCCGGGATGGGTAAAAACGAAATCAATGTGGGTCAGGAAAACGGCTTCCAGGGCTGCCAGGGGTGATTGCGCCTCCTTTGATGCCTTATCAACCCGCGCCAACAAGCGTTCCGCTACCCACTCCATTACCGATTGCCATATTGCTTCCTTATTGGGGAAATGGCGAAACAAAGCCCCCTGGGTGAGGTTCATGTGTTTGGCTATAGCTGCGGTGGTGATATCACTGGGATTATGTTCCGCAGCAAGCTCAACTACAGCCTCAACCGTTACAGCGCGGCGTTCTTCAGCAGGCAGATGTTTAGTACTGTTAGACATAACAATCCTTAAGTGAGTAATTGGTTACTATCTTTAATGATTAAAGACTCAATGTCAAATTCCATTTTTATTTTTAAGTTATTACAGATCAAATAAAGGCTTTATGGATATATCCTGTCCATAAACCTTGATGCTTATCGTGACACGCTACCTTCAAAGAAATGGTACAGAATATATTTCAGTGAAGAACATAAAAGTCCCAATGGAATAATTGATAGAAATTCTGGTAGCAGCTTAGCTATCCCACTGATTGTTCTGATTCCACAGCTATTTTTACAAATCCGACATCTTCCATAATAGCGTACATGGCAGGCAGGACCAGCATGATCAATACGGTGGATGTCAGCATGCCAAATACAATACTGGTAACCAGAGGCACCAGTATTAATGCCTGGGTGCTGGTTTCAAAAAGTAATGGAGTCATACCCGCAATAGTGGTGGCAGATGTGAGGAAAATAGCCCGAAAACGATCAATAACCGCCTGCCTGGCAGCATCGTGGAATAACATGCCTTCTGCTACGCGATATTTCACGAATTCAACCAGCAGAATAGAATCATTAACCACAATGCCCGCAAGAGAAACGAAGCCAATCATGCTTGGCAGGGTGAAATCCAGCCCCATAATTAAATGCCCCCAGATGGCTCCGATGAGGGCCAGCGGAATATTAATCATGACAATAAGAGGTTCGCGGTAATTGCGAAATTGCAGGCTAAGTAACAGGAACACGCCAAATGCACCAAGTCCAAATCCTGACAGTATGGATAGTTTGGTTTCAGTGCCATTCTCAACTTCGCCTTTCAGTGAAAAAGTAATGTCGGGGTACCGTTGCTGCAAGCTGTTAAGAAAATTTTTCTGTAGACTGGCAATGACTTCCGAGGTGTTGGCAATGTCGGCATCCACATCGCCGTATATGTTGACAGTGCGTTGATGGTTGATGTGGCCAATGCGGGAAAATTCACGCTCCTCAGTAATGATGGCAACACTGTCTAAAGGGATTTCCTTTCCAGTTTTAGAAAACACAGTGAAATTATCAAAGTCACGTAATTCGTAACTTTGTTGATTATCTAACTTGGCAACAATTTCATAGGCCTCACGGCCCCGGTAAACTTCACTGATATTAACTTCCAGATAGGCCGACCGCAGTTGCGAGGCAATGCTTCGGGAGTCGACACCAGCGGCCAAAGCCCCAGGCTTGAGTTTAATACTGTACTGCGGTTTACCCGGACGAAGATCATCCAGCAGATTGTGTACGCCATCATATCCCCTGAGCCAGTTTTGCACTTCCCATGATGCCTGTGATAGCTGATTTAGATCCTGCCCACTCAGGCGTATGTGAATAGCGCGTCCTGCCGGCCCCACCTTGGGTTCCTTGTATTGAATATTCAGTACATCGGGAAGATCACCCGTGTTTTGTTTCCACTGCTGGACTAACTCGGGGATGGTTGTATTGCGGTTTTCGGTGTTCAGTAAATCGATGCTGAGGGTGGCCAGATGGGTACCATTTTCTGATACATCGCCATGTTGGTCATAAGTTGTCTGGATATTTTTAACCAGCGCTTCCGTTTCATTCTGGCTGAGGCTATTACTGGTTTCAATCAGCGAATCGAACAATTTGCCCACCACCCGCTCGGTCTCCGCCAGTGGAGTACCTTGTGGCAGCAAGATTCTGGCTTCCAGATTATTGCCTTCCAGATCAGGGAAGGCTTTGAATTTAACGGTCCCAGTGGTGACCAGTCCGACAGAAAAAATTAACATCGCCAGCGCCATGCCAACCACCATGTAACGATACTGCATGGCGAGTACAGCTGCGCCTCCAACCTGATCGCGCAATCGACTGAACTGATGTTCAAATTGCTGTCGCCACCTGGATGGTTCTTTGTCGTGTCCATGTTCCAGTGAATGCTTGAGATGGTGTGGTAACACCAGGAAGGCTTCAACCAAACTAATGGTTAACACCGACAGTAATACCACCGGCAGTACCCCCAGTATCTGACCCAGATCCCCTTTCATCATCAGCAGACTGCCAAATAACAGAGCGGATGTGAGATAAGATGAAAAGACACCACGAAAAACCTTTTTAGTGCCATCAATAGCCGCATTCAGTGGTGATTTACCCTTGCGGTATTCATGATCAATATTCTCAGATAACACAATGGCATCATCCATTAATATGCCTATCGCCATTAGCAAGGCGACCATCGAAATCATATTAATGCTGACACCGAACACCACCATTAAGGCAAGCCCACCCAGAAATGAAACCGGTAAGCCCATGGCAATCCAGAATGTGTAACGCCAGGAAAAAAACAACAGCAGCATTAAGGTAGCCAGAATCAGCCCCTGCCAGCCATTGGTTACCAGCAATTGCAGGCGGTCACGCACGGATGTGGAGGTATCATTAACAATGGTTAGTCGTGTACCTTCAGGTAAAATTTCATTTTCTTTTTTTACAAACTCAATCAGTGCATCGGCAACTTTGAGCGTGTCATCAATAGTATTTTTACTGATCTTGAGTAACGCAGCAGGTTTACCATTGAGTTCAATACGCTGCTCAGGTTTATCAAATTTATCTTCAATC
>JBFHPZ010000094.1:0-7445 GCA_041592495.1 Gammaproteobacteria bacterium
AGTGGAGCAAACCGGTTCCGGGCCTGGATTTCAAACGCGTGAATGGTGGCCTGCTGGTACAGGATCGTGATCTGGGCATGGTCACCATGGATGATCTTAAGGTTGTCAGCAAACGCCAGCCCACTGAACAGGAATTGAAAGATCTGATGTTCGCCTGGAAAGTTGCCAAGTTCGTCAAATCCAATGCCATTGTTTAGGTAAAAGATCAGATGACCATTGGTGTCGGCGCCGGACAAATGTCCCGCGTGTATTCCGCGAAGATTGCCGGCATTAAAGCCGCCGATGAAAATCTGGAAGTGAAAGGCTCGGTCATGGCATCCGATGCCTTCTTCCCTTTCCGTGACGGTATAGATGCAGCACATCAGGCAGGTATTACTGCGGTGATTCAGCCCGGTGGTTCCATGCGCGATGAAGAAGTCATAGCGGCCGCCAATGAACATGGCATGGCCATGGTCTTCACCGGCATGCGCCATTTCAGGCACTAAAAATATCCTGCCGCAAAGACGCCAAGGCGCAAAGAAATTTGCTTTATACACTTCGCGTTCTTTGCGGCTTTGCGACAAGAATTAGGTAGCTAACATGAAAATATTAATTGTCGGCGGTGGTGGCCGCGAACATGCACTGGCGTGGAAAGCAGCGCAATCCAAACAGGTAGAAAAAGTGTTTGTGGCACCGGGCAATGCCGGCACTGCCCATGAACCCAAAATGCAAAACATTGATATTGCCGCAGACGATATCCCTGCATTAAAAACCTTCGCCAAAGACAATCAAATCGGTCTCACCATTGTTGGCCCGGAAGTGCCACTGGTAAAAGGCATTGTCGATGAATTCAAAAAAGAGGGCCTGAAAATTTTTGGCCCCTCCAAAGGCGCTGCACAACTGGAAGGCTCAAAAGCCTTCACCAAAGATTTTCTGGCACGCCATAAAATTCCCACTGCAGCCTATGGCAACTTCATCAATGCAGATGAAGCTATCGCCTATATAAAACAACAGGGCGCACCCATTGTAGTGAAAGCCGATGGCCTTGCCGCAGGCAAAGGCGTCATCCTTGCACAAACCGAAGCGGAAGCTATTGCCGCAGTGAAAGACATGCTCTCCGGCAATGCCTTTGGTGATGCCGGTGCACGGGTTGTGATTGAAGAATTTTTACAGGGCGAAGAAGCCAGCTTTATTGTTATGGTCGATGGTAAACACGTATTGCCCATGGCGACATCGCAGGATCATAAAGCCCGCGATGATGGCGACAAGGGACCCAACACCGGCGGCATGGGCGCCTATTCACCCGCACCTGTGGTGACACAGGCCATCCATGATCGCGTTATGCAAGATGTCATCTACCCCACCGTAAACGGTATGGCGACAGAAGGTAATGACTTCACCGGTTTTCTCTATGCCGGACTAATGATCGACAAAAACGGCAATTCAAAAGTACTGGAATACAATGTGCGTTTTGGTGATCCGGAAACCCAGCCCATCATGCTGCGCATGAAATCCGATCTGGTTGATCTTTGCCTTGCCGCAGTCGATGGCAAGCTTAACGAGAAAACAACGGAATGGGATGAACGTTGTTCACTGGGCGTTGTACTTGCTGCGGGTGGTTATCCCGATAAATACAACAAGGGCGATGAGATCACCGGTCTTGCCGGACTCGACACCGACACCACCAAAGTATTCCATGCCGGCACTTCCGAGAAAAATGGTAAAACGGTTACCAGTGGCGGCCGCGTACTTTGTGCCTGCGCACTGGGCAATTCTGTTGCAGAAGCGCAGAAACTCGCCTATGAAGTAGTAAATAAGATTCGCTGGAATAATGTTTATTTCAGAAAAGACATCGGCTTCAAGGCCATAAACCGTTAAGGCATTCATCTATCATGGATGAAAACAAAAACACATATCAAGTTGTAATCACCAACAAGCTGAATGATGATCAGGACAAAAACCTGATCATCACAAAACTTGCTGCTGTATTCAAAGTCGATGAAACCAAAGCTGCACAGCTTCTGGCTAAACCCCAAAGCATTGTCAAAGACAACACCGACGAAGCCACTGCCAAAAAATATTTGGCCGCCATCCAGAAAACCGGTGCCCATTGTGAAATCATCAACAAGGCCGACGAAGAAGAATTACCCGACATTATCGAACCGGTAAAACCTGAACCGGCACAGTTCGTTCGTCATACAGAACATTCAGAAGCGCCTAAAAAATTCCATGACGTTGAACTCGCCATGGTCGAGCGCGAACAAAAACAGGAAAAAGAAACCCGGGAAAAATTATCATCCCTGCAAGATTTCAAGGAACAGGCATTTTGTCCGGAATGCGGCACGATTCGCAGCGATGAAAATGCTACCTGTTTACATTGCGGCTACGACCCCAAAACCAAAAACCAGTCGTCCGGTAATTTTAAAAAACTGGCTTATGTATTTATTGCCGTTGTGACCCTAATCGCCGTCATCATGTTTGCAGGCCTGCCTTACTATCAGCAATTCGCTCTTAAAGGAAAAATCCAGAACGGATTACAACTGGCCTTTGATACTCGCAACCAGGTAACAGAATTCATAGAACGCACCAACTTCTGGCCCAATCAGAATATCGACGCAAACCTTCCCAAAAATATCAGCAACGATGTTATTGAATCTATCGTGATCGGTGACAAAGCGGTGATGACCATCACCCTGCGAGCAGAAGCCGTTAACAACCTGCCCGGCCAAACATTGATCTTTGTACCGAACACATTAAAAGGCAAGCTGGTGTGGAATTGCACAGGTGGAACAGCCATGGATGAATACAGGCCGGATATTTGTAAAAAGCCTGTTAATTAACATCTATATTTCTCTATTATATTTTTTAGTATCCCAATACACTTATCGGGAATCTCAAGACACTTTTTCCATCCTGTTAGCTAGATCATTTTCTGTCTATGGCAATTAAAGTCACAACCCCGTCCGAAACCAAGATAAGCTGTGCAAACTGCGAAGCCTGCTGTTGCCGCCTGGAAGTCATGCTGTTAACCGATACCGGAGTGCCTGATCGGTTTATTGCAATCGATCAGTGGGGTGGCATGGTTATGCAAAGACTGGATGATGGCTGGTGTGCCGCCCTGGACCGGGACACCATGTTGTGCACAATTTACGAAAACCGACCCCTGGTTTGCCGTGAGTTTGAGATGGGCTCATACGAGTGCATCATCGAACGGACTGAAAATCTGTGAGCGACAACAACCAGATACGCCTGAATAAATTCATCAGTGACTCGGGTTTTTGTTCACGACGTGAAGCGGATAAATTAATTGAGCAGAAAAGAGTTACCATTAATGGCAGGCTACCGGGGCTGGGTACGAAGTTCACTCCCGGCGATGAAGTACTGGTTGATGGCAAACGCATTAAAGCCAGTGCGGTTAATAAAACTGATCGCATCTATATTGCCTACAACAAGCCGGTAGGCATTACCTGTACCACCGAACTTGATATCAAAGGCAATATCATTGACGCTATTGGTCATAGACAACGTATTTTCCCCATAGGAAGACTTGATAAACCTTCGGAAGGATTAATTTTTCTCACCAGTGATGGCGACATAGTGAATAAAATCCTACGCGCCGAGAATTTTCACGATAAGGAATATCTGGTTACTGTGGACAAGCCATTAACCGAGCGTTTTATTGAACAAATGGCCAAAGGCGTCCCCATACTGGATACGATGACCAAACCGTGTAAAGCCAGCATTCAAAGTCGATTTGTGTTTAAAATCATCCTTACCCAGGGACTTAACCGGCAAATTCGCCGCATGTGCGAATACCTGGGTTATGAAGTAACGAAATTAAAACGCATTCGTATTATGAATGTTCATTTAGGGAATCTAAAACCCGGCCAATGGCGAAATCTTAGCCGGGAAGAAATAGCAGACATAAACAAGGCAGTTGCTAATTCAAGCAAGACAACTGAAGTTACAACAACACATCAAGCCAGGCCAAAAAACATCAGTAACAACAGGCGACCACCGGTTGTACAAAGAAGACAGGATTCAAAAAGAAAACACAACAACAAACATTAGCCGGCCAACACATATGAGTCATTCATCAAGAGACCAGAAAGTCAAAAACATTATCCTTATTGAAGGATCGGCCAACCTGGCTGTATTACTGATCAAACTGATGGTCGGGATTAGCACTGGCTCTCTGGCGGTTATCAGCGATGCCGTTCACTCCCTCACGGATCTCGCCAATAATATTGTTGCCTGGTTTGTTATTCGTTTATCAATTATGCCCGCGGATCGTGAGCATCCTTACGGCCATCGTAAATTTGAAACTCTTGCTGTTTTTGGCCTGGCAGCCCTGTTGACTGTGCTGGCATTTGAGGTAGCTGTACAGGCCATCAATCGGGAACCGGTGGAGATAGTTTCCGGCACGACAGAACTGGTGTTGATGATACTGGTGTTAACGATTAATACTGTTGTTGCAAGCTGGCAACGGCATTGGGCGCGCAAACTGCAATCGGATATTCTACTTGCCGATGCCAGTCACACCTTTTCCGATGTTTTAATTACCACCACTGTCATAGTCGGTTGGCAATTATCCGCCATGGGTTATTACTGGCTGGACCAGGCCTGCGCTCTGGGCGTTTCTACATTGATTTTATATCTGGCATTCAGCCTGTTTAAACGGGCACTGCCCATTCTGGTGGATGAATTCGCCATTGATCCGGAAGTTTTAAGGTCCGCAACGTTAGGCATAAAAGGCGTTAGGCGCGTCATCCGTATGCGTTCGCGCTGGATGGGTTCCGAGATGGCAGTGGATATGGTTATTACGGTTGACCCTGCCCTAAGCACGGAAGATGCCCATGCAATTACCGACAATATTGAATCGCTACTGGAAAAAACATTCAGCGTAAAAGATATTTCGATTCATGTCGAACCTGATTAATTTAAGTTTCCCTGAAATTTCAGAAACTTATTGTAATACCCAGGATCTGGCAAGCACCGGATTTTTTAATTGTGTAGCCCTTCCAGCCAAACCACTTAACAAATCACCAACATAATTCCTTATCTTCAGTAAGCCTTAAGCTAATTTGTCTAATTTTCACCCTCAGGCTAAAGCAGAGGTTGTTTTTTATGCAGTGGTTATCTTCAATTATCAAATCCAATATCCTTAAGGAACGCTTTTTTATCGTACTCATATATGGCGTCATCTGCCTGCTCAGCTTTACCCTGCTGAGAACCGCCCTGCTGATCAAGTCAGCCGGGCAAATCGACTTTACAGCCACGCATCTTGCGGAGATTTACCTCCTTGGCGCATTCTTTGACCTCATTACCATCAGCTACTTTTCCATACCCGCCATTCTTTACCTGGCCCTGTTACCGGAACGCATTTTTAAAAGCAGGATTCATCGCTGGCTGACCCATATTATTTTCCCGCTTTCAGTCTTTGGCCTGTTATTCGCCAATGTGGCCGAATGGTTTTTCTGGGATGAGTTTGGTGTGCGTTTTAATTTTATCTCGGTGGATTACCTGATTTACCGCCATGAAGTCAGCGGCAACATTTATGAGACCTATCCTGTAGTAAGCATTGTGTCCATCCTGCTTGCTATCGCCTTCATGGCTTACCTGTTATTGCATAAACCCATTAGCAAAAGTACTGCTGCTCATTCAACATTCAAACCTCGCGCTATTATGGCCAGCCTTATTATTGCACCCGTGCTGTTTGCCTTTAGCCCGGTGAATAGCGACGATTTTAACTTCTCCGATAACCGCTATGAAAACGAACTAGCCAAAAATGGCATTTACCAGTTCTTCCATGCGTTCCGCCAGAATGAAATCAATTATGAAGATTTCTATCTCATGGAAGATGAAAACCTGACGTCTACCACGCTGAAAGAAAACCTGAAAGAAGCCAACAGCCAGTACATGTCCAATAACTTATTCGATATTGAACGTCACATTGATAACCCCGGCGAAGAAAAACACCTGAATGTCATGCTGGTGGTTGTGGAAAGCCTGAGTGCTCATTTCCTTGGCAGCTTTGGCAACCAGGATGGTAATACACCGAATCTGGATAAACTGGCCGATAACAGCCTGCTGTTCACCAGCCTCTACGCTACCGGCACACGCACGGTACGCGGTCTGGAAGCTGTCAGCCTTTCCATTCCACCAACACCGGGACGTTCCATAGTGAAACGTCCCGATAACAGCCACATGTTCTCCCTGGGTTATGTCCTCAAAAACAAGGGATATGACACCAAATACATGTATGGTGGTTACAGTTATTTCGACAACATGGATAGTTTTTTTTCCGGGAACGGATTTAGCGTCATTGATCGCAGTCAGTTTGATGAGTCACAGATTGCATTTGTCAATATCTGGGGCATTTCCGATGAAGATGTATATCACCGTGCCATTGTAGAAGCGGGACACTCCTACAGGCAGCAACAACCATTCTTCACCATGATCATGACCACATCTAATCACACGCCCTACACTTATCCGCAAGGACGTATTGATATTGAATCCGGCACAGGTCGCACTGGCGCCGTCAAATATACCGATTACGCCATAGGCCAGTTGCTGGCTGAAGCAAAAAAACAACCCTGGTTCGAGGATACCCTGTTTGTATTTGTGGCTGATCATTGCGCCAGTAGCGCCGGACGTACATCGCTACCGGTAGAGCGTTACAATATTCCATTGATTATTTATTCACCCAAACATGTGCCTGCTAACAAAATCAATACCCTGGCCAGCCAGATCGATGTGGCTCCAACACTCATGTCTTTAATGAACATGGATTACAACAGCAAGTTCTTTGGTAAAAATATCCTGGCCATGCAGCCGGAAGACGGCCGTGCATTTATCAGCAATTACCAGGAACTTGGCCTGTTAACCAAAGACTACCTGGCCATTCTGGAACCGAAGAAAGATGTTCAGTTTTTCAGGGATCCCTTTGGCCGACGCATCAAATCAACAACCGGTGATATGCATATCATTGATCGTCTGGTGTCCTTTTACGAGGGTGCATCCTACATTTATAAACACGGGATTAACAAAACCGATGATAAACGTTTGTTGAGCCACCAGAGTCATCCCGAGAAACCAACAACCATTGCAAACTAGCAGGCCATAAAAAAAGCAGACTTAAGTCTGCTTTTTTTATTTCATAATGAATAGGCGCTTAGCGCTTCATGGAATCGAAGAACTCATCATTGGTCTTCGTTGCCTGGAGTTTCTCCAGCATAAATTCCATCGCACCCAGTTCATCCATGGGGTGTAACACTTTACGCAACACCCACATCATTTGTAACTCATCCTGTGCAGTGAGCAGTTCTTCACGACGTGTACCGGAACGATTAATGTTGATGGCAGGGTAAATACGTTTTTCAGCAATACGGCGATCCAGATGGATTTCCATGTTGCCGGTACCTTTGAATTCTTCGTAAATAACTTCATCCATTTTTGAACCG
>JBFHPZ010000095.1:0-7408 GCA_041592495.1 Gammaproteobacteria bacterium
GACCGGAGTGGACCCCTGCAGGGATGTAGATGGTAGGTAATGCAGGAGCGATTACCGAGGGATCTTGCTCCTTAATAAAGAGCCAGTATTAAGAGTGTAGTGATCCTAAACAGAAAAGATCCTTCGGCTTCGCTCAGGATGACTAGGTAGAAAGAGTATTTAAACGATTTCGTTCAGGATGACGGGGTAGAAGGAAGTTCTAATGCTTAATGCTGTCATCCTGACTGGAGCGTAGCGTAATGGAAGGATCTTGAATGTTTAGCAGTGATGTTTTCCACGAAGTGCAAGATCTCTCTGCGATCGAGATGACTATGCTATTGTTTATCCACAGTACCTTAACACTACTAACAAATATCTACACAGGAACCACACAATGTTTATCGCCATGAATCGTTTTAAAATTAAAAAAGGTATGGAACAGGATTTCATCGAAATATGGAAACAACGCGATTCCTATCTGGAGGGCGTTCCCGGTTTCAAAAACTTCAATTTGTTACAGGGTCCGACAACGGAAGAGTACACCCTGTTTGCCTCTCACTCCGTCTGGGAAAGTGCCCAGGCATTTGAAGACTGGACGCAATCAGAAGCATTTCGTAAGGCCCATGCCCATGCGGGTACGAAAACAAAAGATGTTTATCTGGGGCCACCTCAGCTCGAATTTTTCGAGGCTGTGATATAAACAGGAATATACTGCGCCGATAACAATCTACAACTCCCCCTTATCATTACACAGAATATTTCACAATGAATATGAAATTCTATATGACGCCTGGTTCGTGTACCACCGGCATCCATATCCTGCTTGAAGAGTGCAACCTGATTTTTGAAGTCTATGTCGTCAATCTGATGGAAGGTGATCACAATAAGCCGGAATATCTGGCTATCAATCCCAAGGCGACCATCCCAACATTGGTGCGTGAAGATGGCTCTTCGTTAACAGATTTTCAGGCCATTGCCTGGTGGCTGGCACATCAATACCCAAAAGCCAATTTATTACCGGATAATCTGGATGATCAGGTCAAGATCATCGATATCATGAATTATGTTATCAATACTATCCACATGCAGGGTTTTGCTCGAATATTTACAACGGACAAATTCACTCCTAATGAATTGGATCATGACCGGGTGAAGCAGCAGGGGGGAGATATTATTAATAATGGTTTTGCTGTTATCAATAATATGCTGTCTGCTAAAGGTTATGTAACAGAGACGTTTTCAATTGCCGATGCCGCTTTATTTTATGTGGAATTCTGGGCTGTTAAAACCAATATTGAGATGCCTCCTGCTTGTCTCAAGCATTATCAGATGATGCTCAATCGTTTTTCTGTACGCCAGGTGCTGGTCGAGGAAGGGTATTCGGCGGATTTGAAATAAAGTGAATGTGATTAACTGGTGTTTTTTCTTGCAAAAAGATATTTCAGGTTATTTTCATTTGCTTTCAAGTATGCCGCGAAGCGTTTCAAGATCACTTTTTACCATTGATGTATCTTCTAAAAACTGATCATCTGTCATGCCCTTATGTTGGAATAGCGTAAATAGAAGTTCGCTACCCTTATCATTAGCTATTACCCGCATTGGATTAGTGAGTTTGATACCAGAAGGCAAAGTCACTGTATGATCCAGAATGCCAAATGAATTGGCTTCAACAAAAGCAAAAATGACTGCCCCCTGCGGCGACTGGACCACCCACTGTTCACCTGTAAATTCTACTGATTGACAGAATGAAGGAACCCATAGTGGAAGATTGGCAGGATTCGAGACAAAATCATAAACCAATGAAGGTGATTTATTTATATATATATAGATAGCGTCTTCGAATTCATGGATTTCAGTCTTTAGGTGAAAATCGTGGAATGTGGGATGTTGGTTATTGCTTATTGAGTTTCCTGAAATCTTTTAATTATAAATCGATATTCATAATATTAAGCTTTTGTTCATCCACCAGTGCAATATTAACAATCTCATTGTTAATATCTGGATCAAACCAGTTCCAGTTGTTTTTGGATCGCTGAATAGCTAACACCACACCAATATCTTTTTCACCCGCCAGTTTTTTCTGGTATGACTTTAAATTTTCACAATAATATCCATTACAGATATCAGAGCGCAATTCCCTTGGGAGTGAACAACCTGTACTGGTCTGGTTGATGCAGGCATTCTCGATTGTTTCTGGACTGATCCTGGAAAGATATAAATCCAGCAAGTCCTGCTTTGACAAATTAGGGTGATTGTCCAGGTAACGCCTGATTGTGATAACGGAAAGATACCCATGGTCTTTACCGCCCGCGCAACAGCCACCTTTGCAAAGACTACATAGTTTGTTGCTTATGTTTTGTAACTTGGGGTTTTCGTCAAATCGTTGAATGACCCCCGATAGTCTTTCATGGGCATTATGATGCTGATCATAAACCACTTCTGAAGAATCAGTATATTTCAGGGCCTGGTTGATGATGCTGTGTAAATGTTGAGTATAATTATCTATGCGTTCCTGACCGGGTTGGCTTAACTCGGAATGGCCAGATGGAATAACTACTAAATGGATATTGGCTTTCGAGAGAGCGGGATTCTGATTAAGGATTAATCGGAAAATATTACGGTGTTCAAGGCGTTCTTTCGTTGTGATCTTTTCAACCAGCTTCTTTTGTGCTGCCTGCCTCTCATGGCGTTCTCTGGTCAGCTTTCTCTGGAACTCAAGATGGGCTTTAAACAGCATGGGAGCCATGGAAGACTTCTGGCTCATAATTCTTCTGCAATCAAAGGAACGACAAACTGAATATCCCAGGTCTTCCATCTGCATGGTATCCGGGAAGTTAATTGTGCAACCGCAGACTTCGCATTCAGCTTTATTGGTGAAGGGTAATGTTGTACATGTGTTAGTCATGTTAGATTCCCTTTTCTTTTGTTAAATACTAACAGTTACAAAGCCGAACAAAAATTTATGACGAAGTATCTGAAAAATAGCGCATACAGACAGGCATCGCGCATGCGGCTTGTGGCTCGCGTATTAATACAATGAATAAGTATCCAATTTAGCTTATTTCAGAGGCGCTCTGGCTTTAATAACCCATCGCTACTCGACGCGCCGCTGCACCATCACTCATCACTCTGTGAATCTTACCTGCCTGGCGTTGTTCATAAACCTTAGCTGCTGCTTTTTCAATCTCTTCATAAAGTGCATTCACTATCGGTTTTTTTATGGAATGACCTGTAATCGGAAAACCCCAATCGAATAACCATACCAGTATCTGGTTCAATACCGTATCGCACTCTGTTTGGGGATTGATCATTCCATAGCCAAGCTTGGATGTAATCTGGCTTTTTTGTGTCAGTGTTAGCTCATTGGCTGCATTGGCCCATGCCTGAAGACCTTGCAATATCTGAATGTTTGCAGCGTTTTTATTATGGTCCATTTGCTTGGCCTGACGTAATGCTTCGTTTGTGCAACGGCCTAAAGCATCATACTGACGTGCCGGAACATTGCTTGCATTTCGATTGGGGTAATTGATGAAATCCAGACCATAGGATTCATTCACAGCTACATGGGTCATTTCATGAACCAGATTTGCCAGGTCACCAAACTGGTATCTCACTTCATATTGGCGTATTCCGGTAACCGTGTTGTAACGACAAACGGCTGATCCACTGGTAGCAACATTAACCCATGATACAACTTGATTGGCCAGGGGAAGTATTTCGAGCAATACATTTTTGAGCGTGCCGGGGGCGAGTATGTTTTTTAATTGATTGAGTTTTGCGAGATCAGTTGCTGCTGTCATTTTCATGTCCTCATTTGTAGTAACGTGACCGGGGGAATGATCACGGTTCAATTAAACAATCAGAGTCAAAATAAGGATGATAAAAAACAAACTCTGATTGCAACTTTGTAATTCGTTAACCGGGTATTTCCTCATCAAGCCAGGCAATCGCCGCCTGTCCGTTATCAAACACTCGTACGTTATATCCGGCATTTCGGGAAACAATTCCTACAAAGTCATGTGACTTATCGCCGGTAGATACCAGAATGGCAGAACGGACATCTCGTTGAAGATCAAGTTCATTCATATCTTTGTAGGCAAACTTATAGTTGTCAAACATATCAGAAACATTAGGTGCTTTGCGGACATCAACCAGAAACCGTTTGATTCTGGTTTCATGGCTAAGTTCATTCATGTCGATGGTGAATTGCTTTGCTATATCTATGTCCATTTCGCCGCTGACGCAACAGATGATGTATTTTTCATTTTCAGAAAGGGATACTGTGTAGCTCATATCATTTCCATGCCAGCTGTTTCTCAGATACAAGATAGAGACTGAATATCAAAGATAGCAAGGTCAGGGCGGAGTGCTGAAAGTGAAGTGAAACGGTCCCTGTCCTGTATAAAATGAGAAAACCTGATATTCGCTCATCTGGTTTGAGTATAGCCAGAGCAAAAGTATATTTCCATATATAGATTATGAACGGCTATAGTCCCCGTTTAAAGATATGCCTGTTGATTCGTAGCTACAATATTGTCCAAACGGCAGTGTGGCGGCTAGATTAGTATCTACTTATATTTTTACCGGGCGGCTTAATCATCTTCTTCACCCTTGTAATTTTTCAGGCGTTGTTCCGCACTCACACCCAGTATTTTCGCCAGCCAGGGAGGCGGGCTGCCAGCCATAATTTGCTGGAACTGTTTAATCACATCCGGTGCGGTGCCGCCTTCAATTTTCTTCAGGGGGTAAACACCTGCACGTATGATTTTCGCAGCAGCGGGGCCACCTACCGACACCATATACAATACCTGGCAATCCTTGACTATATCTGCACGGAAAGCATTTCGATCATCGGATAAATCTGCTCCGGCTGTCGAACGAATATCGATCAGGCGCATATCGGTGGCTGATACCTGATAAACGAGGAATCGTAAACAGGAGCCGAAATGGCCATCCAGATTATTACCCGTATTGGATGAAATACCCACACGAATCGAACCAGGCATATCACCATCGGTGTAGGGTTCAGCTTGTGGCAGATCATCGGCTTCGTCGGTTTCACCCCAGAGAATTCTTACCGCCAGTTTCATTGGATCAAGGCCTATACCGATGTCTTCACCATCTTCTTCACCATCAAGACTACCAAGACCGGTTTTTAAATCGGTGACGGTGATGCGTGATAACTTTTCCAGTGTAAGCGGCGCACCCAGTCGTTCATCGAGCACATTGATCAAACTAGCCAAATCGATAGTCGGCATGCTGCGTGCAGCCAGGGCGATACGTAAAGCGGTGTCACGATCCAGATTTGATATGCTCATAAAGTGAACCTACATTTGAATTTGTACAAGTCCAGAACCTGCAGATTGTTCCTGGGGTGTTTTCGCTTTTACCGACAGGGCATGTAACTTGCCGCTGGTTATTTCATTCTTGAATAAAGCCAGTATGGACTTCTGGCGTTGTAATGTGTTTACACCACTGAAGCTATCGCTGATCACATAAACTTCAAAACTGCAATCGGCACCGGCAACATCGACGACTGCATCGGGATACAGTTTGCTGATACGTTCAATGATTTCACTTTCGTTCATGATGTTGCCGCTTGCAGCATGGGCATCAGCTCACCCTTGTTATACATCTCTTCGACGATGTCACTGCCACCAATAATTTCACCTTTAATGAAAACCTGGGGGAAGGTCGGGAAGTCGGATACTTCGGGTAATTTTTCCATGATGAAAGGCGAGGCGAGTACATTTACATAAGCGAATTCAATGCCAGTTGCCTTAAGTACGGAAACGGCTTTCGCAGAGAAACCACAGCTCGGTGCATCGGGTGTGCCTTTCATGTAGATGATAACGGGATTTTCAGCTAACTGTTTGCGGATTTTATCTTCGGTAGACATTATGTAATAAACCTTAGTGTTTTAGTTTTAACTCAGCATGCTTCACCGGCATACATGGGTCTCAGGAATTTTAAAATGGGCAGCGTGGTTGCACTATCCAGAGCTGTGTAACCATCGAGTGTTTGTTTGCGCACATCGGCATTGGCTTTTACCAGTTCCCTGACGATGTCGTACTTGCCTGTTGATGCACAGTAAATTAATGCGGTAGCGCCATTCACATTCTGATTATTGATGTTACAGCCATAACGTATCAGTTCTTTTACGATCATGACTTCGTTACTGAAGCAGGCAAACCAGAGCGCGTTGTTTTCATCATCATTGATTAAATTAACATCGGCGCCGGCGGTCAGTAGCACGCGAATAATTTCCAGTTCACTGTGCCTTGCTGCATGCATCAAGGGTGATGTTCCGTTCTCGATGCGACTGTTGATGTTATTGCAATCAAATCCGTGTCGTTTTGCCCAGCCTGTCAGGACGTCTGGTATGGGTGTTTTAAAAGTCATTCATTTGTTTCCTTATCAGGCAAAGGCACCAATAAGTTGATCATTGAAAGACCCATTTCCGCTTCCTTTTTGAATCTGATGATTCGCCCAGGCTTCCCAGCCGCCCACCAGATGGCTGACATTGCTAAATCCAAACCGGGAAATCATTTCAGCCATATCGCGACTGCTGTTACCGTGATAGCAATATACCAGCACCGGTGGATTGTTCTTGCGCTGACGTATCAGGTTCCCCATGGTTGGTCCATCGATGTGCAAGGCATTTTTCATGTGACCGGCTTTGTAACTATGAACATCGCGTATATCAATGATGATTGCACCGGGTTGTTGAACAAAGTTTTCAACCTGACTTACATAAAGATCTTCGTATGACATATCCAGCACCTCGATTGCAGCATGGAAAATAAGTTTGCTTGTAATGCATCGAAGCAAGGGCTATGCCAGACAGCAAGAATGTTTTATGTCGCTGTTTATGAACAGTTTATTTGGTTGTGAGATAAGAAATGTTTTGTAGTGAATGTAACAATGATGACAAATGTAATGTTGGGTTTGAGTGGGGAATGGAGTTGCATGGGATTAAGGAGGTTGTTTTTTTGTTTTACTGAGGAATGAAAGAGTTTCTGGTTCTTGAAGTTCATCCTATTTCTAAGCAGTTAAGATCCCTCTGCTCCGCTGCGCTCCGATCGGGATGACGTTCTATTTGGGTAGCGCTGTTGATTATGTAGGATGTGCTGTGTGGTGCTGTCATCCCGAGCGTAGTCGAGGGATCTTAAATGTTTAAAAGTAGTATTATCTTCAAGAGACAATATCCCTCTCAGCTGTTTTGGAGGACAGCACAAGCAGTGACTGAAGACAAACCATACCACAACCCAACCCAATCCAAACAACGCCCTTAGGCTTTAAACCCCAACACTATATATATGTATGGTATATGCCATCCACCATCGCCTTTGTCGTGTTTGCGACAATACAATTTCAATAAATACCAAGTAAATACAGTCACTTATGATTTGGCACAGGGGTTGCTATC
>JBFHPZ010000096.1:0-7402 GCA_041592495.1 Gammaproteobacteria bacterium
GACTGGAATGTTTCGACAGGAGAATGTTACTTCAGTCCACGCATAGAAAATATGATGGGTTATCAGGCGGGTGAGTTAGAGCAACGGATTTCAGTATGGGAAAAGTCTGTACATCCGGATGATCGAGATAGGGTGATGGAGTTCCTGCATGCACATGTTAGCCGCGAAATTTCCCAGTATGAAGTGGAATATCGATTACGTAAAAAGAATGGAGATTATTTCTGGTGCCTTTGGCGTGGCAAGGTTGTGCAATGGGATGATCAGGATAAACCTTTACGTGTTGTGGGAACGGCATCGGATATTACACATGCTGTTAATGAAAGAAAAAAGGAACAGCAACGAATCGAACAGGTAAGTCGCAATCAGCAAGCTCTGCTGGAGTGGGCAAGGGCCGAGTTTTTGTATCTTCATGATGCATTTCGACTTGCTACTGAATTATCGGCAAAAACGCTGGGAGTAGAACGTGTCAGTATCTGGTTGCTGAATCCGGCAGGTGATTCCATAAGCTATGAAGACTTATATACCCTGTCTGATAACAAGCACGAATCCGGTGTGGAAATCGAACGTTCAGGTAATGAAGCTTATTTTGATGCTGTTCATCGAAGCAATATCCTGGCGATTGATGATGCCTTGCATGACTCGGCAACAAATTGTTTTATTGATAGTTACATTAAAATTCATGATATTCGTTCCATTCTGGATGTCGCCATTATTATGCAAGGCAAACTGATTGGAGTGATTAGTCATGAATCAGTTGGAGAGCAGCAGCACTGGAGCCAGGAAAAAATTGACTTTGCATTGGCGATGGCCAGTTCGATTGCATTGGTGCTCGAGGGCAGGCAGCGTCGCTATGCTGAAAAAGCACTGGATGATCTGGAACAGGTGCATAAACAAATACTTGATCATTTGATTGATGGCGTGGTTTCAATTGATCAGGATGGCATTATTCTCAGTTTTAATCGTGGTGCCGAAAATATGTTTGGCTACAGCGTGGATGAGGTGTTGGGGAAAAACATAAAGATGCTGATGCCGAAAAATTACGCACAGCAGCATGATGGGTATATTAATAGCTATATCAAAACCGGTGTCGCTAGAGTCATAGGTATAGGTCGTGAAGTTAAGGGTAAGCGCAAGAATGGTACAAGCTTTCCAATGCGTTTATCAATATCGGAAATACCGCCTGATGAGTCTGGTAATCGTCGTTTTGTTGGTAACTGTAGTGACATTAGCCAGGAACGTCATCGTGAAGAAATGCTTCGGCGTACCCAGAAAATGGAAGCCCTGGGTAAATTAACCGGTGGCATTGCGCACGATTATAACAATATGCTGGGTGTCATACTTGGTTACGGTGATCTTTTGCAAAACCAGTTTAAGAATGATCCCAAGGTTAATAAATATATTGAGGCAATTCTGAATGCTGCTGATCGTGGTAAAAATCTAACCCAAAGTTTATTGGCCTTTACACGGCGACGCGACATGGGTGCCGAAAGTGTCGATATAAATCAGGTGCTGCTGCAGGACGAACATATGCTGGCCAAAACACTGACCGCTAAAATTCAGCTGCATCTTGATCTGGATGATCCTTTGTGGAAGGTGTATGTCGACAAAGGTGAGCTGGAAGACGCAATTTTGAATATTGTGATCAATGCCATGCACGCCATGCAAAATGGTGGTCATCTCACTATAACTACAGAGAACGAAAGTATTGCAGAATCGCAGGCCAAAGTATTGGGCATTGATCCGGGTAATTATGTCGCCCTGGCGATTACCGATAGTGGCGTTGGTATAGACAAGGCTAATCTGGAAAAAGTGTTCGATCCGTTTTTTACAACCAAGGGCGACATGGGCACCGGATTAGGGCTAAGTCAGGTTTATGGATTTGTTCAACGATCAAAGGGATGTATTGATATTGCATCAGAGCTAAATGTAGGAACACAGATTGTTATGTATTTCCCACGATACAAACAATTGGGCGATGAAATGGAAGCTGTCGAGAACAACCAGCCCGAAGCGTATGTTGGTCATGAATCTATTCTGGTGGTGGATGATGAAGTCAGTTTGAGGGAATTGACGTACGAAATACTATCAAATAAAGGTTACACCGTGTTGCTTGCTGAAGGGGCAGATGAGGCTCTGGAAATTCTACAGGAGAATCATATCGATCTGCTCATTAGTGATGTCATTATGCCTGGACTTAATGGTTTTCAGTTGGCAGGCCTGGTGCAGGAGCGATATCCTGAAATAAGAATCCAGCTGGTAAGTGGTTATAATGATCAATACCCTGATGAGAACAATAAGCACTTTGTGCATCAGTTATTACACAAACCCTTCCAGGCGGGGCAATTATTGGAACGCGTACAACAACTTCTCAAATCATAAATTATTCAACCGCCAGTCTGGTTCCTGTTTTCGTATTTGACAGGCGTCACAATAGAGGCAGAGAATGCAAACAAGGCATTGTTCATTATGAAGTGTATCCTGATATAGAAATGTTGTTCAGCTATGCGCTTATGCCTGGAGGCATAAATGGCCATGAATTGGCAGACCAGATATTGGAGTTGAATCCTGATCTTGGGATATTACAGACATCAGTTTTTGTTTCTGACAATATATAAGCGTGCTATTTCAGATATAACCTGTTGATCTGTTAATTCGTCCATATCCCAAAGAGCAGCTTTCCCGACGTTCACCAGACATACTGATAGGTAGGTGATTAGATGCAAAAGGATAAAATTGCACCCAAAATTACAATTATCGATGATGAGCCGGACATGGCCATGCTGGTGTCTGAGGTAGCGAAACAGGCAGGTTTTGAAACCAGTCAGTTTCATCATGCCCATGATTTCGTCAATAACTATGATGGGCTGTCAGATGTCATAGCGCTCGATCTGATGATGCCGGATACCGATGGGGTCGAACTTATACGTTATTTGGCCGAACATAAATGCCAGGCCCAACTCATACTCATGAGCGGGTTTGACTCTGGTGTTTTGCGATCTGCACAAAAGATTGCTATTGAGCAGGGTTTGAATTTTGTTACAACCATCAATAAACCCTTCAGGTTTAATGAGCTGTTTAATGTATTGAGTCAACTGAAGATTGTGTCCCGATCGACAGTTATTAATACTGACATGAGTCCAATTGACCTGACAGAACTGGAAGCCGCATTGGTCAGCAACCAGTTTATCGTGTATTACCAGCCGCAGGTAAATTTGCAAAGTGGTGAAGTGCTTGGTGTTGAAGCCCTGGTTCGCTGGCAGCATCCTCAGCGCGGCCTGGTTTCGCCGGGTTTATTTATCGAGCTCGCCGAACAAAATAACATGATTAGTGATTTGACATGGATTGTCTTGAAACATGTCGCAACACAATGCAGTCAATGGATGAATGAAAAAATTAATATAGGTGTATCGGTTAACTTGTCTGTAAAAGTGCTCAAGGATCTGGAGATGCCCGAACGTATTCATGATCTGGTTAAGTATCACAATCTGAAAGAGTCGCAATTCATGATGGAAATTACAGAAACAGCCTTGATGGATGAGTTGGCGAGATCACTGGAAATTCTTACCCGCCTGCGTATGAAAAATTTTCGTCTCTCTATCGATGATTTTGGTACAGGATATTCATCACTTGTACAGCTTCATCGGGCGCCTTTTTCGGAAATCAAAATAGACAGATCATTCGTTATCGAAATGGAAAGGGATGTTGAGGCAAGGGCTATTGTTGAAACTATCATTATGCTCGGTCACAAGCTGGGAATGAAGGTGGTTGCTGAAGGTGTGGAAACTCGGGTCGCTATGGATGTTTTGCGGGAGCTTGGGTGCGATTATGCCCAGGGTTATTATATTGCCAGACCTATGCCAGCCAATGAATTTTCCAGTTGGCTGACTAAATATATGGGCGATTCTGATCAGAACCTGACGCTCTGACAAGCATTAAAAATATAGGCACTGCGGTACACGTATTCTCTTAAAATAGGGCCTTGCCTAAGGTTTATTAAATAAGTAAGTAAATGTTAAAGTCGGGTGATCAAGATAACGAGACTTTTAGAACATAAAATATAAAACATGTGCCATGAAAATATTGCTTGTAGACGATACTAAAACAGAGCGCCTGATTATGATGGCCTTCCTGAATAATCTAGGGTATGAAGTAATCCTTGGCGAGAATGGCAAGCAGGCCGTTGAGCTTTACCATAGTGAGCATCCTGATCTGGTTATTATGGATGTAATCATGCCGGAAATGGATGGCTATGAAGCAGCACGCACAATACGTGCGGATGACTCGGGCTGGATACCAATTATCTTTTTGAGTGCGCGTATAGGTCCGGATGATATTGCCGAGGGCATCAATGCAGGTGGTGATGATTATTTAACCAAGCCGGTGAACCACATTGTGCTCGAAGCAAAAATGAAAGCCATGCAGCGGATTGCTGAAATGCGTCATCAGTTGCTTGATGTTTCAAAAGAGCTGAAGAAAGCCAATGCGGAGTTAAAGCAGTTGGTTAATGTGGATGGTTTAACAGGGTTATCCAATCGTCGACATATGGATGAAGCCTTGCGCATCGAAATGGCTCGTTGTATGCGTAATCAACAACACTTAACCATTGTCCTGGCGGATGTCGATCATTTCAAGGCATACAATGATAACTATGGCCATCTGGAGGGCGATGATTGCTTGAAAAAAATTGCTACAGTAATGCGTGCCGTTTGCAAGCGCACAACCGATGTGGTTGCCCGTTATGGTGGTGAAGAGTTTGCCCTTATCTTGACCGATACGTCGACCCAGGATGCACAGATTATGGGTGAATCCGTGCGCAAGGCTGTTGAAGATTTGAAAATTCCCCATGCCAAATCACCAGTGTCTGATTTCTGTACGGTCAGTGTCGGTGTTTTTACCTGCATTCCCCGGCAGCAAGATAAAAATGATGCCATGCTGGAACAAACCGATAACTTGCTCTACAAAGCCAAACAGGCGGGTCGTAATCGGGTTGAGATTGGCGGTTGCGATATGCATTCTGTATTGCAGGTTGAAAGCTAACACCAAAGCAACGATAATCCCCTGCCTCAAAACACCAGGTTATGGTGATCTGCATTGGTCCCCTCGCGACGATGAGCTGTGAACCCCGCCAGGCCCGGAAGGGAGCAACGGTAACAGTGATCTCGGGCGCCGGGGTGTGGCTGGTGCAGGTCGCCTCCATTTCTGCATGTAAACAAGACACGCAAATCAGCTTTCCAGTGAGTAGTGAGTACTCGCAATGACAGTGCCGAAGGCACCCATCCGCAAAGCGTATAAGCTATCAATACAGATTTGCTCCCATGACATGGCCAAAGCCATGTCATACTCAGCTCTTTTCACATAACACAGATTTTTTCGAACACTACTGATGATCCAAACCCCGTGTTAAACTGCGGCACTTTCAACAGACAAATATAACTATGAGTTATCAGGTACTTGCGCGCAAATGGCGGCCCGGCAATTTCAAGGAAATGGTGGGGCAGGAGCATGTTTTACGTGCCCTTATTAATGCACTGGATGAACAGCGGCTGCATCATGCCTATTTGTTTACCGGCACGCGTGGCGTGGGTAAGACCACCGTGGCGCGTATTTTCGCCAAGTCACTCAATTGTGAAACTGGTATCACCTCCACCCCCTGCGGCCAGTGTTCGGCTTGCAAGGAAATTGCAGAAGGCCGCTTCATTGACCTGATCGAAGTGGATGCCGCATCCCGCACCAAGGTGGAAGATACCCGTGAGTTGCTGGATAACGTGCAATATGCCCCCACCCATGGTCGCTACAAGGTGTATCTCATCGACGAGGTGCACATGCTCTCCGGGCACAGTTTCAATGCCCTGCTCAAAACCCTGGAAGAACCGCCACCTCATGTGAAATTTTTGCTGGCCACCACCGATCCGCAAAAATTACCGGTGACGATTTTATCCCGTTGCCTGCAATTCAATCTCAAACGCATGCCCATACCTCTGATCGAGCAGCATCTGGAGCATATTCTGCAGCAGGAGGAAGTGGCATTTGACAAGCACTCTTTGCGCCTGCTGGCCCATGGCGCCGATGGCTCCATGCGTGATGCCCTGAGCCTGCTCGACCAGGCCATTGCCTATGGCGGCGGCAAGCTGGACACGGAGGAAGTGCAGGCCATGCTGGGTACGGTATCCCGGGATAAGGTTATCGCCATCCTCAAGGCCATTATGTCGAACGATGCCACGGCGGTGATGCAGCAGGTGGCTGCCCTGTCTGAAATGACCCCGGACTATTACAATGCCCTGGCGGATTTACTGGTGCTGTTACACCAGATCGCCCTGGCCCAGTTTGCTCCGGATGCGGTGGATGAAACCCTGGTAGAGCGGGAACTGATCCAGGAACTGGCGAAACAGATTTCAGCGGAAGATGTGCAATTGTTCTATCAAATAGGACTTCTCGGCCGCAAAGATTTGCCCCTGGCGCCGGATGCCCGTACCGGTTTCGAAATGGCATTGCTTCGTATGCTGGCGTTTAAACCGCAGCAGGCAAGCCATGTCGCCGCGACAACCACAGCGGCGCCTGCGCAAGCACCCGCCACCCCGGCATCTCGGGCTCAGCAGTCAAGCGAAGTCACCGCGCCCCCGGTAACGCAAACACCACCTGCTACGGCACCATCCAAAGCATCGGGTAGTTTTAGTGGTGACTGGCATGGGCTGGTGGAAGCGGTAAATATTAAGGGCATGGTAAAGCAGCTGGCGGTTAATTGTGTGCTCAAGTCCCATATCGGTAATGATATGACCCTGGTGTTGAATCAGGAATTTGGCCAGCTGCTAAATGACAATTTGCAGAAGAAATTACAGGATGCCCTTAGCGATTATTTATCCAGTAAGGTCAAACTGAATATCACCCTGGGTGAGACTGAATCGGAAACACCGGCGCAAACCGTGGCGAGGGGTGCCGCTGAGCGTCAGCAGGCAGCGGAACAGGCGATTCAGCAGGACCCGATGGTGCAGGCGCTGAAAGATAACTTTGATGCGGTGGTGGTACCCAATTCGGTACGCCCCGTCGATTAACTATTGAAAGAGGTAAGCCATGAAAGGTGGAATCGGCAATTTAATGAAACAGGCGCAGAAGATGCAGGCCGACATGCAGAAAGCGCAGGAAGAAATCGCCAATATGGAAGTGGAAGGTCAGTCCGGTGGCGGCATGGTGAAAGTGATCATGACCGGTCGTCATGAAGTGCGTCGCGTCACCCTGGATGACAGCCTGTTGGAAGATGACAAGGAAATGATCGAAGACCTGCTGGCGGCTGCAGTAAATGACGCCGTGCGTCGCATCGAGCAGGAAACCCAGGACAAAATGTCCGGCGTCACTGCGGGTATGAATCTTCCCGGTGGTCTCAAACTGCCGTTTTAATGAGTCAATC
>JBFHPZ010000097.1:0-7359 GCA_041592495.1 Gammaproteobacteria bacterium
ACCACCTATGCGCAAACATCCGGCAGCAATTCGCTCACCACCAGTAGCGGTAGCATGAATGCCACATCTGATATTATCGGCAACGCAAGCGATAATATTGTTGCAGGTAACCCTATCTCGCCTTTAGCAATCCCTGATGGACAACTGGGTAGCGCCATCCGTGGCGCCGACAGATTGAATGTTGACATGCCATCAACATCAGCCACAGGCAGCATTGCTTTTGCCATACTCAGTGGCGGCAACCTCCTGGATCTCGAACTCTCTGCACGTCAGGCCGAAAACACCAGTGAAATTGTGGCCAGCCCTCGTGTAGTTACAGCGGATCGAAATGAAGCCTTTATTGAATCAGGCGTTGAAATCCCCTATGAGACCACAACATCAAGCGGCGCAACCCAGATTGTGTTCAAGAAAGCCGTACTGAGTATTAAAGTCACACCGCACATAACACCAGATGATCGCGTTATCCTAGATCTGCAAGTTAACAAGGATGCCGTCGGTGAATTGTTTGGCAACGATCAGATCCCAAGTATCGACACCCGTGAAGTGCAGACACAAGTTCTGGTAAACAATGGCGATACCGTTGTCCTTGGCGGCATATATGAAAGCACACTTACAAATGAAGTAAATAAAGTACCGCTGCTGGGAGACCTACCGTTGATTGGCGCACTTTTCCGTCACAAACTCGACCGTGATGAAAAAGCAGAACTTCTGATCTTCGTTACACCGAAGATTCTTAAAGATGCATTGAGAATCTAGTCAGGTATAACGAGAGGTAATAATTATTATGAACAATAAAATTAAAACATTGGCCTGCCTGATTGGAGTTTTGCCTGTGCTTTACGCTTGCAGCAATGGTGAAGATGCATTCACTTCAACAGGTTCTTCCTCCTCATCAGGCACAACTCCTTCAGCCTTGCATATTTCACTTGCTTCATCTGAAACACCTGCCGAGGTTTATACCGGAACATTAGCTGACCCAACATCCCAAGAATGGATTGTGAATCATCCGGTAGAAATTTCTGTAGTTGTTGGTGACAATCGCAATTTCCGCGTTAGCAGCGGCACGGTTTATTTTGAAACAGACTATGGATTATTATCCTCGAAATCATGCACACTAAGTCAAGGCTCTTGCTCCATAACATGGTACAGCGAAGGATTCTCCCAAGCGCCGGGTGATTTACGCACATCAATCACAGCATGGATCATGGGTGAAGAAGGCTACTGGGATAACGATGACTCAGGCAATTTTAATGATGGAGATGTATGGTTGACAGACACGCCTGAACCTTTTATTGATTATGATCACAATGGAGCATTTACACCTGGCACAGATGCAGTTATTGATGTGGACAAAAACGGTGCCCATACGCCGGCTGACAGCCTTTTTAATGGCGTTAATTGCACACATTCCACTCTCTGTTCCGGTACTACTAGCATCCCAGTTTTCGATATTCTTTTATTAAATTTGGATGCACGTACTTAACTTTCCCATGATCTAAAAACAGTGAATGGGAAACAACGCAGTATATTCCTCATCGGCCCCATGGGTGCGGGTAAAACCACCATGGGGCGTCAGCTTGCCAAACGCCTTAATCTGGAATTTATCGACAGTGACCGCGTAATTGAAGAACGCACCGGCGCAACCATTCCCCTGATATTTGAACTGGAAGGCGAAGAAGGATTTCGTAAGCGCGAACAGGAAGTGATTGACGAGCTCACCCAGCAACAGGGACTGGTTCTGGCCACCGGGGGTGGCGCTATTTTAAAACCCGAGAACCGCCAACTTTTGAAAGAGCGCGGTATTGTCATTTACCTGCATAGCAATATCCAACATTTGATCGATCGCACCCGCCACGATAAAAACCGACCTTTGTTACAAACTGACAACCCGGAAGCTAAATTACGTGAACTCATGGCCATTCGCGAACCTTTATACCGAGAAACAGCAGATATCCTCATAAATACCGGCGACAAGTCGATTCTTTCGGTAATTAACGTTATCCTAGGCAAATTGAAGTCTTACCAGAAAAAACTCGGAACCGATGATCACCCTAAACGTCAATCTTGATGAACGTAGTTACCCGATTTATATCGGCAAGAACCTTCTTGACCGTCATGAATTGCTCACCCGACACATTCCCGGAAAAAGCGTACTTGTCGTTAGCAATGAAACTGTTGCGCCACTGTATATGGCCAAGGTTGAAGCCGCACTTGATCAATTCAAATATAAGACCCTCGTCCTGCCGGATGGCGAACAATATAAAAACGGCGAAACCCTGAACAAGGTTTATGACTGCCTGTTAAGTAATCAGTTTGATCGCAACAGTACCCTGATTGCCCTGGGCGGAGGTGTTATCGGTGACATCACTGGATATGCCGCGGCGACTTATCAACGCGGCGTACATCTTATCCAGATACCTACCACCCTGTTATCCCAGGTGGATTCATCCGTGGGTGGCAAGACTGGAATCAACCATCCGCTTGGCAAGAATATGATTGGCGCTTTCTACCAGCCTCAAGCAGTCATTGCTGATACCGAAACATTGCATACCCTGGAAGATAGGGAGCTGAGCGCCGGTATTGCCGAAATCATCAAATACGGCATTATCCGTGATCCTGATTTTTTCAAATGGCTGGAAACGAATGTAGATAAAGTGCTAAACCGTAATGCTGTTGCACTGGCGTATGCTATTGATCGTTCCTGCAAAAATAAAGCAGAAGTAGTTTCGGCCGATGAGCGAGAAAGTGGACAGCGTGCGCTATTGAACCTTGGCCATACATTTGGCCATGCAATAGAAACCGGCATGGGTTATGGCAACTGGTTACATGGGGAAGCCGTGGCCAGTGGCATGGTCATGGCAGCACGCATGTCAAAACAATTGGGCTGGATTAATAATGACGAGCTTGATCGCATCATCAACCTGATCGAACGCGCCCATTTGCCGGTAAACGCCCCGGACAAGTTAACACCGGATCGTTTTCTGGAGCTCATGGCCATAGATAAAAAAGTATCGGATGGTGTGCTCAAGCTGATTCTAATCAAAGCCATAGGTGAAGCGGTCATCACCACCGACTATACCGAAGACAATTTACTCAAGGCGATAGCAGACAGCTACTGATTATGCAGAACGGTTACGACCCCAATAATCTGGCCCCCTATGCCTGTAGTGAAAAAACTTCACGCGGGCGCATGCATACTGAACCGCCACCGGTTCACCGCAATCACTACCAGCGGGATCGGGATCGAATCATTCATAGCGCAGCCTTTCGGCGACTGGAATATAAAACCCAGGTATTTGTTAACCACGAAGGTGATCTTTTCCGCACACGTTTAACACATTCTCTTGAAGTTTCCCAAATTGCCCGCTCCATTGCCCGCGAATTATCCTTGCACGAAGACCTGACGGAAACTATCGCTCTTTCTCACGATCTTGGACACGCCCCCTTCGGCCATGCAGGCCAGGATGCTCTCAATCGTTGCATGAAAGATTACGGTGGATTTGAACACAATTTACAATCCCTGCGAGTAGTGGATGAACTGGAAGAAAAATACGCAGAATTCCACGGACTCAATCTAACCTTTGAAGCCCGTGAAGGCATTCTGAAACATTGCTCGGCAAAGGATGCAAAAAATCTGGGAGAGCTGGGTCAACGCTTCCTGGAAAACAACCAGCCCAGTCTGGAAGCACAAACCTGTGACCACGCCGATGAAATCGCTTATAACAATCACGATATTGATGATGGCTTGCGCTATGGGCTAATCACTATTAAACAGCTCATGGAAATTCAGCTGTTTCGGGAACAGTATGACAAGGTCAATGCGCTTTATCCCGGCCTTAATGAACGTCGCCAGATCCATGAAATCATACGCCGCATGATTAACCGCATGGTGGTTGACCTGATTGACACCAGTAAAACCAGGCTGGCCACATTAAATCTTGGCAGCCCGGATGAGGCGCGTAAACAACCGGATTATTTAATCGGTTTTGGCGATGACATCAAACAACAAAACCTGGAGTTAAAGCGCTTCCTGCGCAAGCAGCTTTACCGCCATTACCGGGTAACTCGCATGACTCGAAAAGCAGAAAATGTATTAACTGCCCTGTTTGATGCGTTTATGAATGATCCCGGCATCCTGCCACCGGAACCCAAACAACACTGTGATGAACTCAAGGAGAAAAACAGCAACAGTGGCATGGCGCGCGGCATTGCGGATTACATAGCCGGTATGACAGATCGTTATGCAATAGTTGAATACGAACGCATTTTTAATCCAAGACAGTTGTCCTTTGCCAACCTGATTCCCTAAAATCACACTATGGCGAAACCAATACCTCAGAATCCCTTAGTACTCAGCAATCAGGCCATGCTTAAACTTGGCCTGAAAAAGCAACCGTTTACTGAAACAATCCTGTCAGCTGATGCCTTATTTAGTGATGCTATTTTTGAGCAGTTCGTTGAAACACTCAAACATCATTTGCAATTTAGTGATTTGTTATTAATTGTCGAAGGTGATTTAGGTAGCGGTAAAACCACTCTTTATCGTCGGCTCATCCAGGACGAAATTGCCAACCTGTATTTACTGCCACTACAAGCAGAAGCCACAGACACCATTGTGCAACTGCAACAAAAAATATCCATACACCTGAAAGAACAGGGTAATGCAAATTATATTGATGACAACCTGAAACATTTGCAGGTGTTTGACCAAAAACCAGTTGTTATCATCGACGATGCCCATGTTTTAAGCGATACCACAATACAGGAACTATTGCGTTACCAGAAAAAACTGGAATCTGAAAAAGAAGTTAAAATAAAAATATTGCTCTTTGCCAATCGAGGCATGGCACAAACCCTGGAACAAATTACTGATTTGCAACATAACCAGCTTTATGTTCAGGACATGCCCGCACTAACCAGCAAACAAATTAATGCATTTATTAACCATAAACTATTGCATGCCGGTTATCACGAACCCAGTTTCTTGTCTGACGAACAATTAAAAACAATAGCAGCCAAAAGCAAGGGCTTACCCATCGATGCCATGAAACTGGCTGTAACCGAAATTGAAAAATGGGTTAAACACCAATCCAAAAAACCGCTTAAAGTTAAATTATCCAAACCCGCCATTATCGCCCTGGTTATTCTTGTTGTTATCGCAGGTAGTGGTGGAATCTTTTTTGCCCTGCAATCATTTATGAATGACCAGCTGGCTGATATTTCTTCTCCTGCACCAACCACCATAAAGACCCAGGACATTAATATTTCAGCCCCTGTTTCACCGCCAGTAAATAATGAGCCGGAGCCGGATACGGGTGTGACCACGGAAGCTTTAGTCGAAGCTCCAACCATAATCGCAACAGATATTCCTTCTGACACAAACACCGTCACTGAGTTACAGGAAAGGGAAGCACCTGTTGACCTTGTGCTAACAACACCAGAAAGTGAAACCTCAATTGCAATTCAGGAGCCATCTCCTGCACTCATGCTTCCTGAACCGAAGACACCAGCCATGCCTGTGATTGCTCCCTCACCTGCTAAACCAGCTGAACCAGCTGAACCAACCGAACCAGCACCACCACCGGCACCCGTACAAGCTGAAAAACCCAAAATAGTCCTGGCGAAGCAGGTCAGTCATCCTGGTCATCCTGCCTTAGAGAAACTCAGGCAACTTGGCATTAAAGATCCTGCATGGCTAAGAGCACAAAATCCTGCTCACTGGACATTGCAAATACTCGGTGCCCGTGACCCCCAGACCCTGGTGAATTTTATTGGTCAATTCAAACTGAATACGGATGACACTGCCTGGTATGTAACCGATCTGAAGGGCAAACCCTGGTATGTCTTGCTTTACCGTTTCTATACAGATCAGGATGTCGCCCGCCAATCCATTACTCGCCTTCCCACCGAAGTGCAACAGGGCCATCCCTGGGTTAAAAGCCTGGATGCCGTGCAAAAAGCCATGAAACCTTGATGAAACACTAAGCGTATTGCGCCTCTATAGAACAATTCAGCCCATTTCCAGGCATTTAGCTTCCACTTCAAGCCAGTTACAAGCAGCATTCTGTCTACTGCCAAAAGACATTACTTTCCAGCCAGCTTTTTTTTAGCTTCAGCTTCCGCTAAAATACTCGGCCCTGTTCAAAAACCGATCACCGCGTGGTAGCAGACTATTCATCAATATCCGGGGAGCCGTCCGGATGTTCAGAGGCCAGTATGAGTGTAAAAAACAAAGTCTTTAATCAATATGGTTTACCCAGCAAGAATGGTTTGTATGATCCATCCAAAGAAACGGAAAACTGCGGTGTAGGCTTCGTCGCTCATGTTAAGGGTCAGCCCAGTCACCAGATCGTCCTGGATGCAGACCATATTCTGCGTCGTATGGTGCACCGTGGAGCCTGTGGTTGCGAAACCAACACGGGTGACGGCGCGGGCATCATGACCAGCCTGCCCTATGCTTTTTTAAACCGCGTTGCCAGGGAAGCCTTCGGTGCAGATCTCCCCGAAAAAGGTCGATATGCGGCCGGTAATGTTTTTCTACCCGTCAATGAAAGTGAACGCGCACACTGCAAAAAGTTAATTAATGATCTGATTACCGCCGCGGGCCAAAAGCTGATTGGCTGGCGCGAACTCCCGGTTAATCCCATTAAAGCGGATATAGGCCCTACCGCTCGCCATTCAATGCCCCATATGGAACAGTTATTTGTTGCTGCAGCTGATGGCATCGATTCGGACACCTTTGAACGTAAGCTTTATGTATTACGCAAACAAAGCACCCATGCCATTCGCAGTGACAGCAAACTGACTCAGGGGGACCTGTTCTATTACTGCTCGCTGTCCACAAAGGTCATAGTTTACAAAGGCATGCTGAATCCGGACCAGATGATGCCGTTCTACCCGGATCTGGCGGCGGAAGACTTCACCGCCCATCTGGCCATGGTGCATTCGCGCTTCTCCACCAATACCTTCCCTTCCTGGGATCGTGCACAACCCTGCCGCTTTATGAGCCACAATGGCGAAATCAATACCCGCCTGGGCAACGCCAACTGGATGAGCGCCCGTGAAGGCACTGCCGAGAGCCCTCTGTTTGGTGAAGATATCAAGAAAATCCTGCCGGTCATCGAACCCGATGTATCCGACTCAGGCAGTTTCGACAATGTGCTGGAATTTCTGCTCATGGGTGGCCGCAGCCTGCAGGAAGCAGTAATGATGATGGTGCCGGAAGCCTGGCAGAATGAACCCAACATGTCGGAAGAAAAACGCGCCTTCTATGAATACCAGTCGGCCCTGATGGAACCCTGGGATGGCCCGGCATCCATCGTATTTACCGATGGCCGCTATATCGGCGCCACCCTGGAC
>JBFHPZ010000098.1:0-7356 GCA_041592495.1 Gammaproteobacteria bacterium
ATGCCACTGGCAGCGCCAATCGGTTCCGGACTGGGCATTCGCAATCCCTACAATATCCTGACCATTGTTGAAAATGCCAAGGTGCCGATTCTGGTGGACGCCGGTGTTGGTACCGCTTCCGATGCTGCTGTGGCCATGGAACTGGGTTGTGATGGCGTACTCATGAACACGGCGATTGCTGCTGCTAAAAATCCGGTGTTGATGGCCTCTGCCATGAAAAAAGCCATTGAAGCCGGACGCGAAGCATTCCTGGCCGGCCGCATGCCGCGCAAACGCTATGCATCAGCATCATCACCTATTGATGGTACGTTTTTTTAATTTAAATAATATGACCAGATTGATGAATCCTGCCGTTCATATCGTCGTGAATTTATCCTGATTCGTAGCAGCATCATAATTTTCCATGGACAACAGACCGCTTCGCACCGTTCGTAGTTTTGTCAGACGTCAGGGTCGACTGACACTTGGCCAACAACGGGCACTTGATAACTTGTGGCCGGTTTTTGGTATTGAATACCAGGAACAACTACTGGATCTAAAAACTATTTTTGGTCGTGATGCGGATACCATTCTCGAAATCGGATTCGGCAATGGCGATTCGCTATTCCAGATGGCGGAAAAAAATCCACAAAATAATTATATTGGCATTGAAGTTCACCGTCCTGGTATCGGACATTTGTTGCAGCTCATTGAACAATCCGGCGTTAACAATATCCGCATTGTTTGTCACGATGCTGTTGACGTATTGAAACAACAAATCCCAGATCATTCGCTGAGTCGGCTGCAATTATTTTTCCCCGATCCCTGGCATAAAAAGAAACACCATAAACGCCGTATTGTGCAACAGGATTTCGTTAACCTGGTTGCACAAAAAATGAAGCCTGGTGGAATTTTTCATCTGGCCACTGACTGGCAGAATTATGCCGAACATATGTTGCGAGTGCTAACCAGCAGTCACTCATTTTGCAATCTATCGCCGAATAACGATTATGTTGAACGCCCCAAAGAACGCCCCATAACCAAATTTGAACAACGTGGCCATCGCCTTGGACATGGTGTATGGGATTTATTATTCAAATGCCCATAAAAAATCGCCAGAAGCGATTTTTAACATGAAATACCTAAAATAAAAAAGCTGCTGATAATTTCTCATCAGCAGCTTTATTATTTTATCCAACTACCTGGAAGTTATACGACGGCCGCTGCCCTACGTAGCAGAATCGCATCATCACCTTCCTTGCCAAGACGTTTGTAAATATCAACCAACGCCATATCTTCTGTGGCAAAAATATTTTCTTCGCCGATATATTCATAAAGATGAGCATTACGTAATACATCAAAAATCTGTTTCTTCAAGCCGCTGAATACCAGTGTGATGTTGTTGCTGCGCAAACGCTGTACTAAATGGTGTAACACTTCTTCACCGGATGCATCGAGCTGATTAATACCATCACCTACAACCAGGATATATTTCACATCCTTATAGCTACTCATGGCATCGAGTATGGTGTCTTCAAAGAAGGATACATTGGCAAAATACAACGAGCCATCAAAGCGCAACACAACCACTTCTTCGTCAAAGGGCAAATGGGGGTTCACCTTGCGATCACGTAAGGTGCCATCAGAATAACGTCCCAACATGGCAACGCGTGGCTTCATGGTGCTGTACAGATATAAAACAATTGCCAGACCGGCACCCATGATGATGCCTTCTTCCAGATGCGGCGCAAAACCCAGGGTACATACAAATGTAACCGCTGCAGCAATACCGTCATGACGATTGGTATTCCAGGCATGTTTTATCGCTTCGAAATTAATCAGGCCAAACACCGCCATCATGATAACGGCTGCCAGAACCGCGGCAGGCAGGTGATACAGTAATGGTGTCAGGAACAACAGTGTGATGACGACGATCGCAGCGGTAACTACGGATGAAAAACCGGTGACCGCACCTGCATTCAGGTTCACGGCAGAGCGTGAGAATGAACCACTGGCGGGATAGGCCTGGGTAAAACTACCAACAATATTTGCCAAACCCTGGCCAATTAATTCCTGGTTCGGATCAATCTTATCCTTGGTTTTTGCTGCCATAGCTTTGGCAATGGAAATGGCTTCCATAAAACCAACCAGGGCAATGATAATGGCATTGGTCATCAAATAACCGAGATTGCTAAACGTCAAACCAGGCATTGTGATACTGGGCAAACCCTGGGGTATCTGTCCGACAACCTTGCCACCCATGCCTTCATAATTGATAAGCCAGCTGATGATCGTAGCTCCGGCAACCGCTACCAGAACACCGGGCAATTTCGGGTATTGCTTTTTCATAAACATCATCACCGCGAAAGCGCCAACGCCCATGATGAATGTCGGTAAATGAGTTTCGCCCAGTTGCTGTAGCACACCCCAGATACGTACTGTCAGGAAGTGATCACTGGGCGCACCGGGCATGGTGACACCGAAGATTTTCGACAACTGGGATAAGCCAATCACCATGGCTGCAGCATTGGTAAAACCGACTATGACCGGATGGGATAAAAAATTAACAATGATACCCAGTCGAAATACACCCAAAGCAAACTGGAACAATCCGACCAATAAGGCCAGGAACATTGCCAGGGGTACGTATTGGGCCAGCAACTCCGGATTATTGGTTGCCGTATTTCCCACCACACCGGCCACGGTGGTTGCGGTCATGATAGACACCACCGCCACAGGTCCGGTTGCCAGTTGTTTCGAGGAGCCCCATAGAGCTGCAACCATCACCGGCATAAAGGCGATGTATAAACCAAAATAAGCGGGTAAACCTGCCAGGTTGGCATAAGCCATGGATTGCGGAATCAGTACCAGTGCTACGGTAAGGCCGGCAATGAAATCGGCTCGAAGCACGTTTTTATCTTTGAGCAATGGCATCCATGTCAGGAAGGGGAAGATTTTGTTTAAATATTTTTTATGGTCAAAAGACCCTGTTTTGGAATTATCTGTGCCCATGAATTCCTCGGTTTAGCGCCTCGGTGAATTTAACGAAAAGGGGAGATTAGCCGGTAATTCTAACACACCCCACAAATATTGGTTAATCCATGGAATTCTTGAACTCAAAGCCGACATTGATATAAACGCCTAGCAAATTAAGGCTATAATTTCGGCGCAATATGCCCATGCTATTTAATGAATGGCGAATTCTAAATTAAATATTTTAAAGAGGCCTGATGTGAAATTCTCGCTGCTGATTGCCACGCTGGTGACCATCCTGTTTTCCGGACAAGTTTTGGCTGCTGAAACAAGTGGTCAGATGCTTAACCTGACCCAACATCCTGTCGGATATGCCGCACTGATTATTTTTGTTATTGCTTACCTGTTTGTCATGGCAGAAGAGTTCACCCATCTTCGTAAATCCAAGCCGGTCATTCTGGCTGCCGGTATCATCTGGGCCATGATCGCAGCGGTTTATGTAAACAACGGCCTGACAACCGAAGCCGAATATGCCGTTCGCCATAATTTGCTGGAATATGCGGAACTGATGTTGTTCCTGCTGGTGGCGATGACCTACATCAACGCCATGGGTGAACGTAATATATTTGAAGCCCTGCGTTCCACGCTGATTAAAAAAGGTTACGGTTTTCGCCAGCTGTTCTGGATTACCGGCCTGCTGGCTTTCCTTATTTCGCCAGTTGCGGATAACCTGACGACCGCCTTGTTAATGTGCGCTGTGGTAATGGCGGTTGGTGGTGAACACACCAAGTTTGTCCTGCTCGCGTGTATTAACATCGTAGTGGCAGCCAATGCCGGGGGCGCCTTTAGCCCGTTCGGCGACATTACCACCCTGATGGTATGGCAAAAAGGCATTGTTACACCCCGTGGTGCTGTCGATTTCTGGTCATTTTTTTCCCTGTTTATTCCTGCCCTGGTCAACTGGCTGGTTCCGGCTTCCATCATGCATTTTGCTGTACCTAACGAACAGCCGGACAGCGGCAACGAAGCCGTTTTCATGAAACGCGGTTCCCGTCGCATTATGTTTCTGTTTTTATGCACCATTGTTACCGCGGTCAGTTTCCATAACTTCCTGCATATGCCGCCGGTCATTGGCATGCTCACCGGTTTGTCCTATTTACAAATATTCGGTTATTACCTGAGAAAAACCCATACCAAAAAAATGGTCGCCCTCTATGATGAACAAAAAGCCAATCGCATGATGGGTGATGTCACGCCATTCGATGTATTCAGCAAAGTGGCTCAGGCGGAATGGGATACCCTGTTATTTTTCTACGGTGTAGTACTGTGTGTTGGTGGCCTCGGCTTTATCGGTTACCTGGGTCTGGTGTCTCAGGTCATGTACACGGATTGGGGCGCCACACTCCAGCTTGGTTACGCCATGAATGCCACGCCCGCCAATGTGGCTGTGGGTTTGCTTTCGGCTATCGTAGATAACATTCCGGTGATGTTTGCCGTGCTCACCATGATGCCGGAAATGCCCATGGGGCAATGGCTGCTGGTAACCCTCACCGCTGGCGTCGGGGGATCTCTCTTATCCATAGGCTCTGCGGCCGGTGTGGCCCTGATGGGACAGGCTCGCGGTAAATACACCTTCTTTGGCCATTTAAAATGGGTGCCCGCCATTGCCTTGGGTTATGCGGCCAGCGTTGGGGTCCATTTGTGGCTTAATTCCCACATGTTCTAGTCTGTCCTGTTGGATTAACCCTCCGGCACAATGACATTCCACACTATTCATGCTATCTTTGCGCACCTTTGACCGGGTGCGCATGCCTTCTGGCAAGCTGTTTCCGCGATACTACCATTTCCTTCCCTGGTTCAAACTGGCATGCATACTCTCACATTGTTATTGCTGATGCCGGTGGCGGGCGCTATTGTCATTGCCCTGTTACCCGCCAATCAGCATTACTGGATCCGGAAGCTTGCGCTTCTGGCCGCGGGTGCTGCTTTGCTCTATTCCTGGTCCCTGCTGGCATCATTTGATACCACCACCGCCGGTTTACAGTTTGTCGAACACCATGAATGGAACCCACGGCTGGGCAACGCCTATGCCCTGGCCATTGACGGTATTTCCTTCCCCATGGTGCTGCTGGCCACCCTGCTCAGCTTTGTCGCCATCATGGCCTCAGCCAGTATCAAGCAGCGCCCAAAAGGCTATTATTTGCTGATTCTGTTACTGGAATCCGCCATGCTCGGGGTATTCATGGCCCAGGACTGGTCTCTGTTTTATGTGTTCTGGGAACTCACCCTGATTCCGCTGTTTTTCCTCATCGATCGCTGGGGAGGTGAACGCCGCCATACTGCCGCACTCAATTTTGTGCTCTACACCATGGGCGGTTCGGTGTTTATGTTGATCAGCCTTCTGGTGTTGTTTGATCATTCCCCCAACCATTCCTTCGCCATGAGCGAAATGATGGTCGCAGCTCGCAGCCTGCCTGGTGAAACACAATTACTACTGTTTCTGGGCTTTTTACTGGGATTTGGCGTCAAGATGCCGATTTTTCCCATCCACGGCTGGCTCCCTCTGGCTCATGTGGAAGCCCCCAGTCCGATCAGTATTCTGCTCTCCGGCATTCTATTGAAAATGGGTTCCTATGGCCTGATCCGAACCGCCAGCATGCTGCCGGAAGCGGTCATCACACTGCAATCTCTGCTGGCGGCCCTGGCCCTGTTCAGCCTGGTGTATGGCGGTTTACTGGCCTGGCGCCAGTCCGATCTGAAACGCATGATTGCGTATTCCTCGGTCAGCCACATGGGAGTAGTACTGCTGGGTATTGCAACCCTGAACATCGCCGGCCTCACCGGTGCCCTGATGCAGATGGTCGCCCATGGCCTGGTTGCAGGGGCTACTTTCCTGCTGATCGGCCTGCTTTATGAGCGTACCCACACCCGGGATGTTAACCACTATTGCTCGCTGGTGCGGGTTACGCCGCGCTTCGCCATCTTTACCACCCTGGCCTTCATTGCCGCCATCGGCCTGCCTGGCACTGCCGGCTTTGTGGCCGAGCTACACACCCTGATTGGTGGTTTCGAGCGCTGGGGATGGGTTGTGGTGATGCTGACTCTGGGAGTCCTGATCAGCGCCGCTTACGCAGTACGCACCATTGGTCGTTTGTTTACCGGTCCCGTGCACTGCGATATGAACCGTATACCCGATTTAAAAAACAGCGAAATGCTGACTGCGCTGGTATTAACCCTGGGCTTCCTGCTGATCGGTTTTTATCCCTCACCTGCGCTGGAACTGATGTCAGTTTCGGTCCATGAACTAAGCCAGTCGTTTACTGGCCGACTGTAGGGGCGATGCTTGCATGACTAATTCAGCCCATACGCATTCGGAGCAGGAGAATTCCACCAAAGATATGCGCCAGCAGCTCAGAGACATCATTGTCCAGCTGGAGCGTCTTGTGCCGTGTCAGGCACCGATTCGGGATTTTGTTCATTTCAATACCCTGGAAGGCTTTCAACATTTACCCTTCCCGGAGGCCATCAAGGCAGGCAAAGAAGCCACCGGACGGGCCGGTTATTTACCGGAAAGTCGCTTCCGTGAGTTTTTTAAAACTGGCCGCATCACCCTGGATGATCTCAATAGCAGCCTGGATGCCAGCGAATCACTCCAGTGTGACACCGTCATCAGTGAACAACTCCGGCAACGGGATATTTATCGCGTCGCCTTGCTACATACCCTGAAACCCATCACCGCCAGCCAGCTCAACTGGCTAAATGACGAAAAAGCACTGAACCGCCTGCAGCCGGATGTGGATAGCGTCACCCGTGAAAAACTGCTGGCCCATGCCAGGGCAAACGGCCATGCAACTGAAGCTGAAGCCGTGCATGCCCTGTGGCAAAGTTGCCTGAAAAAACTGGCTTTACAGCATTACCTGTTTCATCCCGAAGAATTGCTGGAATATGACCCGGAAAAAACCGAAGACATATTGACCGAACTCGACCCTGATAAAGGCCTCAGTGAACCCGGCGACCTGAAGAACCCGCAACCCCATGTCCATCAGCAGGTGCACAAGGAATCCCGTAATCGCCTGGGCCAGTTATTACGCCAGGTAGGCCACAGCACCACCCTGCGCGGACTGCTCAAAACCCTGACCGGTATCGATATCCTGGATGACATCCGCCCGGGCTTGCAGCGCCATATCGCCAATTATCTCGACCAGGGCATGTCGATCTGGCATAGCAGCGCACGTGAACAGGGTTTTTATGCCGCCTGGCGTGAGAGCGCCCAGACAGATCAGGCCTGGATTTTCGACCAGATGCCGGACTGGAACGATACCCTGCGCGACCTGCCGGAAGATGCACTGGATACGATCATGCTGGAACTTCGCAGCATGGGCGTGGCGGAATCCCACTGGATTA
>JBFHPZ010000099.1:0-7353 GCA_041592495.1 Gammaproteobacteria bacterium
ACTGTATTTCATCATCATCACCCGGTCTCCCACACCTATGGCCAGAGCGCCACCCGAACCACCTTCGCCAATGACGGTGCACAGGATGGGAGTCTTGAGTGCCGCCATTTCAAACAGATTTCGGGCAATAGCCTCAGACTGGCCTCGCTCCTCGGCACCGATACCGGGATAGGCACCCGGTGTATCAATGAAGGTAATGACCGGCATATTAAAACGTTCTGCCATTTTCATCAGGCGCAATGCCTTGCGATAGCCTTCCGGGCGCGGCATGCCGAAATTGCGCAGGATCTTTTCCTTGGTATCACGCCCTTTTTGATGACCAATCACCATCACCGGACGCCCATCCAGGCGGGCTATCCCGCCAATAATGGCCTTATCATCCGCGAAGGCGCGGTCACCGTGTAGTTCCTGAAAATCGGTAAACACACGGTCGATATAATCAAGTGTATACGGGCGCTGGGGGTGACGTGCCAGCTGTGACGTCTGCCAGGCAGTCAACTTATTAAATATGGATTCGGTGAGATGACGACACTTGTCCTGAAGACGGCCAATCTCCTCACCAATGTTAATTTCAGAGTCATCACCAACATAGCGCAGCTCTTCAATCTTGGCTTCTAGTTCGGCAATGGGTTGTTCAAAATCGAGAAAATTGGGATTCATTGTTTATTTTTAAGTCGTCGTACGATATGAACGGACAGTATAGTAGAAAGGCCACAATGATACCTTGCAATAATCAGCTAGCCAAGGACCAACACACTACCAAATTATGAATTGTGACGACTTCCTGTAAATTACGGGCCATTTCCACACTAACTCGAAGCAATTAAGTATTTCCTAATATAGATAAACGAACAACCGGCATTGTCAGGCGGATATGCTAAACTCTTCTACGAGTTGGTTGTGTGTTAGCGTTAACTATGAACAAAATTATTCAGCCTGACGTCCAGGATCTCATTGAGGAAATGCGCACTGCTTCGTCAGTTGAAGAAATCCATAGTATCTGCTCCCGTTTGACCCATCGCTTTGGCTTTGACCAGTTTATGTACGGTAGTCGCATACCTACTTCTTTTGTGCGGCCACAAGTGATTGTCATCAGTGGCTATGACAAAGACTGGTGGGACCATTACACATTAGAAAATTACATGCCCATAGACCCCATTGTGGATTACAGCACGAAAAACATATTGCCCCTGCTATGGCATGAACTTGACACTAAAAATCACTCCAATAAACGGGTTCGTCGCATGATGAATGAATCCTCTGAGTTCGGACTCAAGAGTGGTATAACTTTTCCTGTGCATACAACACGAGGAGAAGCAGCCTTGCTCAGTTTCGCCTCGAATAATGCACCAGAAGATAATGTGAAACACATGCAATATGTCGCGCCTCATTTAATGTATTTTGCATGTCATTTGCATGAATCAGTTATGCGTATTTTCCACACTACCCAGGATGTTGAGTCAATTGAGCTTACTGCTCGTGAGCGGGAGTGCCTGCTATGGGCAGCCGAAGGTAAAACATCTGACGAAACCGCCGATATTCTGAACATTTCCGAAAGCACTGTACGATTCCATCTCAATAATGCTTCACGTAAACTGAATGTCTATTCACGACGCCATGCCATCGCACGAGCCGTTTGCCTTGGTCTGATTTGCCCTGTCATATAATCTTTATCCTTCATCATAAAAACACGCATAGCAAATACTCAAGGGGTATTTCCTAGCAGTTTTGCCAGTTACGTCACGTCATGGTTATTTGATTAACTCTTTAATCATTAACCAAGACTTGAGGTATACCCATGAATCGTATCATCACTGATCATGCCAGCGGTCAGGCATTTCATCCGTCTCTCATCCAATCTATGTATCGCTTAAGGGACAGGGTGTTCAGAGAACGATTAGGATGGGATGTCACCAGCATTGATGGCAAGGAAAAGGATTCATACGATGATTTAAACCCTGTTTATATGATGTCATGCAATTACAAAAAGCAACTGGAAGGCTGTTGGAGACTATTACCCACAACTGGCCCTAATATGCTGAAAGATGTTTTTCCACAGTTGCTGCGTGGTGAAGCACTACCAAATGATCCTCAAATTTGGGAGATAAGTCGCCTGGCTGTTGAACCATATATCAAGCATTCGATCATAAAAGGAAATGTTAACGAAGTAACATTTGGTTTGTTCCGCCAGATTTATGATCACGGCGTGCAAAACAATATTAAAAGCTATGTTGCTGTTACCAGTGCTGCAATGGAACGAATGTTACGTATGGCCGGCATACCCATCAGGCGATTTGGTGACGGCAAATTAACACGCATTGGTAAAGTGATGTCGTTATGCATATGGATTGATGTTGATGACCAGTTACGCGATGCCTTATATGGTCCATTTATGAACGAAAAGGAAGCTGCATGAACATTCTTACAATTGGAGTTTCCCAGAAAATATCTGCTTTGTTAAATATGTTTACCAATCCGGAAAGCAAACACATGGTTAAACATACTATCAACAAATCAGATGCTCTGGGCCTCATCAAGGACAACCGCAGGACATGGGACTGGATTATTATTCAGGGTCATGATGATCCTGAAAAATGGAAATCCATTTTATGTGCAGTCAATGCAAATGCAAGCAATACTCCGATTACTGTACTTTCATCGCATATTGATGGCACAAGACTGAAAACACCTGTCTGTAGCATGCACAATAATGGCCATGATTTATCCATTACACGCTGTGCCATGCAAAGTATGCTGCAGGAAGACAAACCGGCCATCAATGTTCAGAAACAGCAGGATAATACCAGGCCAACGCCTATTGTGTTTGAATACCATGCACCGTGCAGATCTTAGTTTAGATTAGTTGTAGAAACCTGCAATGGATCATCATCAAAGATGATCCATTGCATTAATCAAAAAAAATCACTAGGCAATAATTTCTCGCAAAACCATGGTGGCGAAAGAGCCTGCGGGCAATTCAAAATCCAGAAACAGTTGGTCATCATTAATTTGCCAGTTCATCTGCTTTACCAACAAACGAAGTGCGCGCCTTTCCTGATCCATGCCTGCCGCTACTATGCCTTCACAAAACAGGCTACATCCTCGTGCAATGCTCATTTCAAGTTCAAGGCAGTCTGCCCTGGCCATACTTTCACCCTTACCCCAGAGCGGGCCAGTCGGATGGATTTGCTTGTGATCAATACGCTGTTGCAGATCTGCACTATTATCATCCGCAAAACATGCGCTTCTACCATCGAGCATCAATACATCGCCCGGTAAATAGTGATTCCAGTTGTGTTGTTGAATACGTTCAGACAATACCAGATTAAAAATCCATGAACGTGCAGCTGACAAATACAAGCCACGCTCATGTCTATCCAATCGTTTTATTTCACCCCGGAATAATTTTTCAGCCTGATTAAGGTTGCCCATATCATGGCCAAATCGTTGCTCGCCGAAATAATTGGGCACACCTTGTTCCTTGATGTTGTTAAGCGTCTGTTCCAATGTATCCAATGAACCCTTGATATCCCGAACACACAAACGAAAGCGATTACCGGACAAGGTGCCACGTTTAAGTTTTCGATTGTGCCTAATCGCCTGAAGAAGTCTCACACCCTCCGGCAAGACTGATAAATCGGGATCAGCCAGCCCAGGTAGATGAATACTGTACCATTGGGTAGTAATGCCGTGACGATCCTTCAGGCCTGCATAACTCACTGCCATGGATTTAACGCCAGACAGTCGGGCCAGTTGGCGCGCCAGCCATTCGGTGTTACAGCCTTTCTTTTCGATATGCAGCCACAGATGCTCCCCTTCCCCGGAGGGTTGCACCGGCATGATTTCATCGACTCGAAAATCCTCATGCGCTGATTTGACCTCGCCATGAACCAGGTTATGACTATGGGCACGTCCCAGTGAATCAAATAAATACATTAAACTAATCTCTAAATTTTTAATTAAAAAACAATAACCTATACGGATAGTACAAGACCATGCTCTGTTCTGGATAGTGGCAGTTTATGAATTTGGCAGCTGCCTTAGTTTTTGACGCATTGACATTATTTGACGCAACGTCATAAGATGAACAGCCATGAATTCCCTAACCCGCAAACAACGTGAATTATTTGAGCGTGAGCAGTTGATACTGGATACCGCCCAGCAAATCCTTAATCAGGAGGGACTCGCCGGCCTCACCATGGAACGTATTGCCACTGAAATTCAATATTCCAAAGGCACCGTCTATAACCACTTTTCGAGCAAGGAAGACATCATTAACGGCATCAGCTGCCGTTGTATGAATAATCTTGTGGAATTATTTTCCCGCGCTTCACATTTCTGTGGAAATAACCGTGAGCGCATCTCTGCCCTGGTGATTGCACATAGCATTTATGCCCAATTGCATCCGGTTGAAGTTCAAAATATGCAACTCATCAAGTCGAAAGATATTCGAGAACGCATATCTGCTGACAAACAAGATGAAATTTTATTGCTGGAACAAAGAGTGACGGGTATAGCCCTTAACATCATCAAGGATGCAATGGCCGAAGGCGACATTTCACAAAATGAACAGGATGCACCTGATGGTATCTTGCTGGGTTTGTGGAGTATGTCATATGGCAGCAATCTTCTGCATTTGTCTGATATTCCTTTTGACAAACTCGGCATGCGAACGCCACTTGAACTGGTCTGGATCAATAGTAATAAACTTCTCGATAGTTATAACTGGAAACCCTTGAGTACCAAGATGGATATTCAAGCACTTTATCAAAGAATATGCACAGAGCTGTATCAAAAAGAACTACAACAACTCAATAAATAAAGGAGTTATTATGATAATCAGGTTTACCGAATGGATTTTGAAATGGAAATATCTGGTTGTTTTATTATCAGTCATATTGGTTTCTGTACTGGCAATTGGCACAATGAATCTGGCCTTTACCAATGACTATCGTGTTTTCTTCAGCAAGGAAAATCCGCAGCTGAATGCCTTTGAGAACCTGCAGAACACCTACACGAAAAACGATAATGTTCTGTTCGTATTATCACCAAAAAACAAAAATGTATTCACTGCCAAAACACTAGCGACTATTAAAGACATCACCGAACAATCCTGGCAAATTCCATATTCAATCCGTGTCGATTCCATTACCAATTTTCAGCATACCTATGCCGAAGGAGACGACCTGATTGTTGATGATTTGGCAGTAGATCCAGCAACCATGACACAAGATGATCTTGAATATGTCAAACGGGTTGCGTTGAATGAACCCATGCTGATTAACAGGCTTATTTCACCGGATGCCGCCTATACCGGTATAAACGTCATTATACAGCTACCTGGTATCGATCAGTTGAAGGAAAATCCACAGGTAGTAACTTTTGTCCGCCAGATGCTCGCGGACATGAAAGCAAAATATCCTGATATTGAATTTCGTCTGGCCGGGATGATCATGATGAATAACGCGTTCACGGAAGCAAGCATGCATGATGGCATGACTCTCATCCCCATAGCATTTGCAGCCATTATCCTGGTATTGCTATTTTTATTGCGAGGTATTAGTGGAACCATCGCAACTGTCATTCTGGTTTTATTTTCGATAGTGGCCGCCATGGGAACGGCTGGATGGCTTGGCTTTAAACTAACGCCGCCTTCTGCCACATCACCAATTATTATTCTGACCATATCAATTGCCGGTGCAGTACATTTGCTGGTAACCATGTTGCAGGAAATTCATAAAGGCATGAGTAAACACGATGCTATCGTTGAAAGTATGCGTGTTAATTTTACCCCCATATTTCTCACTAGCCTGACTACTGCCCTAGGATTTTTAAGCTTAAACTCAAGTGAAGCACCTCCCTTCCGAGATCTCGGCAACATGTCTACCTTTGGTGTGCTTGCCGCATTTTTTCTCACCATTACATTTCTGCCCGCCATCATGTATATCCTGCCTATCAAAGCCAAACATTTCGTGATGGGCACCAGTGCCATGGCAAATCTGGGTGAATTTGTTGTCCGGAGGCGAAAGCAGCTGCTAGCGGGAACATTTACAGGCGTTTTCATTCTATTAGCTTTTATTCCTGGAAATGAACTTAACGATATTTTTGTAAACTATTTTGATGAATCTGTTGAATTCCGTCAGGATACAGATTACACAACAGAGCACTTAACCGGCACATATACCATTGATTACTCTCTTGAGAGTGGTGAAGCAGATGGAGTGAGCAAGCCAGAGTTCTTACAAAAAGTAGATGCCTTTGCCAAGTGGTATCGACAACAACCGGAAGTTAGGCACGTCAATACCATTACAGACACCTTTAGACGTTTGAATAAAAACATGCATGGCGATAATGCTGAATGGTATCGCCTACCGGCTAGCCGGGAACTGGCTGCTCAATACTTATTATTATATGAAATGTCTCTGCCTTATGGCCTTGATCTCAACAATCAAATCGATGTAGCAAAGAAGGCTACACGACTAAATGTCACTCTAAATACAATTTCATCCAACCAGATATTAGCATTAGAAGAGCGAGCCAATAACTGGTTGCTGGAAAACGCGCCTGAAATGGCAACACATGGTGCAAGCCCAGCAATCATGTTCTCTCATATCGGTCGCAGAAACATCATTGCCATGCTCACAGGCACCACCGTTGCGTTGATCATGATATCTGGAGTTCTAATTATATCGCTGCGATCATTTAAATATGGCATGGTCAGTCTTATACCAAATTTGTTTCCTGCGGGTTGTGCATTTGGTTTATGGGCAATGTTCGTAGGAGAGGTAGGGCTTGCATTATCAGTGGTAACAGCAATGACACTGGGTATAGTAGTAGATGATACCGTTCATTTCATAAGTAAATACATGAGGGCGCGTAAGGAAAAAGATCTTGATACGCATCAGGCGGTACGCTATGCCTTTCGAAATGTTGGGGTCGCACTATGGGTTACGTCAGTAGTATTAATCGCAGGTTTTATGATTCTGTCTCTATCTGCGTATGAACTCAATGCAGGAATGGGATTAATGACCAGCCTGATTATTGCAATCGCATTGGTTCTTGATTTTCTGTTGCTGCCACCCTTGCTAATGAAAGTAGACTCACTGGAAAAACAATATAAACTCGTAGAGGAACCAGGCGTATGACAAAAATAATCAAGCACTTTATAGCACTAATCCTGGTGTTTGGCGCTGCATTTAATATTAATGCCCAAACACCCGAAGAACGTGGACTTGAAATCGCAAAGGAAGCTGATCACAGGGATAATGGTTACCAGGACATGATGGCACAACTCACAATGGAATTACGCAACAAACAAGGCGATGTCAGCATACGCCAAGTTCGCGTGAACAA
>JBFHPZ010000100.1:0-7346 GCA_041592495.1 Gammaproteobacteria bacterium
AAGTGACGCAGATTATGAAATTAGAGAAGTAGATACGGCAGAAGAAGCATGCAATATCTATAGCGAGTACAAACCAGATGCAGTCATTATGGATCTGATCATGCCAGGCATGGGTGGTTTGGAGGGTGTCAGGCATATTCATGCAAAAGACAATAAGGCAAAGGTTTTAGTTCTGAGTATGCGAGATGACCCGGTTTATGTGGAAAAAGCACGAAAAGCTGGTGCCAAAGGCTATGTTACCAAACGAAGTGCTCCAGAAGAGCTTACCAGGGCTGTTGCAGTCATAATCAAAGGCCAGAGTTACTTGAGTGCGGATGTTTCGGAAGTGCAGCATCCCAAGCGTACAGTGAAATCAGATGAAGACAAGATTAAGTGCTTGTCTGAACGAGAGTTTGAAGTTTTCTGCCTGTTATCGGAAGGCCAAACTGTTGTCAGTATTTCTGAAAACCTTCATTTGAGTCCGAAAACCGTTAGTAACCATCGCACTCGTATTATGCAAAAATTGCAAGCTACCAGTATTGTGGAACTAACCAGGCTTGCAATTCGTAATGGTCTTATCGAAGCTTGAGAAGCCTCACAGGTTTTGTAATGCTTCGCATATGCCATGCAAGGCTGTGGTTATGCCGACTGGTGTGAATGATTAATTGATGTCAATGGAATGAAAGAACCCCGACTTTGATCGGGGTTCAGTGTTTTATGAGCCTTGTACAACAAGGTTATTAAACAGGTTATGGCTTATTTTTTCCTTACAGGTAAGTCGAATATATGAGTGCTTGATCAGGTAGTCGATTATCTTGTTGACTGCCTGATCAATACTCAATTCAGAGGTGTCGACTATAATTTCAGGGCTATCCGGGTTTTCGTAAGGGGAGTCTATGCCTGTGAAATGTTTGATTTCACCTTTGCGGGCACGGGCATACAGTCCTTTTACGTCTCTGCTTTCGCAAACGTCTAAGGGGCACTTGATAAAGATTTCGATAAACTCAGACTCGTGTACGATATTACGTACTGAATTTCTGTCGGCCTGGAAGGGTGATATAAAGGAAGTTAATACCATAACACCGGCATCAATGAATAGCTTGGAGACTTCACCGATACGACGAATGTTTTCCTTGCGGTCATCTTCAGAGAAACCAAGGTCAGAGTTAAGGCCATGACGAACATTGTCGCCATCAAGAATATAGGTTCTGATCTCGTGTCTGTGTAGAAAGTCTTCAACCGCATTAGCAATGGTTGATTTTCCAGACCCTGAAAGGCCGGTAAACCAAAGAATGGCTGACCTTTGTTTGTTTAGAAAGTTACGTTTCTCCTTGGTAATTTCAGTATTATGCCAAACAACATTACTTGATCTCCTGTCAGAAACGTCATTTTGCCTTCTTTCAACTACTTCTTCGGAACGTCTTTCAAGCATAACAATCACCATCTGGTAAATCTTGAACAAACTGAATGTTGCATCACGTTGCAATGCAACCCTGTATCTTGAAAGTAGCATTCAGTCGCATCAATAGTTATAGGTAAAATTCCCTAATTGATATGAATTATTTATGTATCAATATCCTTTAATTAAATATTGTATAAACAGTTATAGGAAATATTCCTGATTTGTCTTTTGTGACTATAAACAGGTAGAAGCCTGACTATAATCCGGAATGTAGTTCTTAAGTTCCGGATATAAAGTAGTGCAATCAAAAGCTGTATTGTCCCATCCAACAACCTGCCTATTTACCAGCATTAGTATGGCTGGCAATATGCATCTCTATTTCTCATTTCCCGGCAAAAGGCATGTTAAATGATCTCCGAAAAGCCTTCATTAACCATGACTGATAGTCGTGAATCTCTTTGGATGTTGTTCTGGACGTTCCTGAAAATTGGTAGTACTGCATTCGGTGGCTTCATGGCGCTGATCTCTGTCGTTCAGAATTACATGGTGGAAAGAAGGAAGTTACTTTCACATGGGGAAATGCTGGATGGTATTTCTCTGGCAACTATATTGCCAGGACCTATCGCGGTAAATGTTGTAGCTTATTCAGGTTATTGTGTGAGAGGAATTAGCGGTGCTGTTGTATGTGCTACTGCCGTTATTCTTCCGTCGTTCTTTTTAATTCTTGCCCTCAGCTATGTTTATTTTACCTGGGGTGAGATACCCGCTGTTAGTAGCGTGTTTAAGGGGTTTTTGCCTGCTGTTGCGGCTATTATTGTTTCTGCAGCATACAATATGGGTAAAAAGTCATTATCCGGTTATGCGGAATACATAATTGCGATTATCGCAATGTTGATACTGATCAATGTTGGTGGCTTCTTCAGTACGATCTTTATAATAGTGGCATCTGGTCTTGTTGGTTATGTTTTCTTTGATGGTGATGCAAACAACCAAAAAACCAGGTCTACCAGAAGTCCTCATTCAGGGCGTTCAGCAGCAATCATTGGTGTATCAGTACTCACTGTTTCAGCTTTGTTATATGCCTGGTTAAAAACCAATGTTGTTATTGCAGCAAAACTATTCGCAACTTTTTCAGGTATGAGTCTTTTATTATTTGGCGGTGGTTTTGTTTTTATTCCGCTAATTAAGGAAGTGGTCGTGGATACTAATGGATGGGTTAGCTATCAGGAATTTATCGATGGGATAGCTCTTGGTCAGGTGACACCGGGTCCGATTTTATTAAGTGCGACATTTATTGGCTATAAGGTAGGCGGTATTATTGGAGCCACCTTTGCAACTATTGGTATTTTTACACCACCCGCCATGTTAATGCTCATGTGTAGTCATTTCCTGGAAAAAATAAAATCATCTGATGAAATAAGGTCAACGCTGAAGGGTATACGTTGCGGTGTTATTGGCATGATTGCCGCGGCAGGATATATAGTCATTATGTCAGCAGAACCGAATTTAGCATCAATTATGATATTTACACTTGCCCTTGTGGCGATTTTTAAATTTAAACTTGAAGTGGCCTGGATTATTCCATCGGCCGGACTTATTGGCTATTTGTTTTATTAATCAAACGAGGTAATTGAATATGACGCCCGTATTTATGATTGGTACCCAGCGTTCGGGATCAAACCTATTGAGGCTGATGATCAATCAGTTGGATGAAATTGCATCTCCACATCCGCCTCATATTCTTGAGCGTATGTATCCGCTGCTGGGTGCATATAAAGATCTCGAAAATCAGGATAATTTTAAGCTGCTTATTGATGATGTATGCCGTCTCGTAGAATTGAATCCTGTGGAATGGTCAGATACTAACCTGGATCGCGATAATATATTGCACAGATGTCGCGAAAATAGCCTGATGGCTGTTTATGGGGCTGTATATGATATATACGCAGAGTCACAGAAATCAAAAACATGGTGCTGTAAGAGTCTTCAAAACATTAACTATATTAAAGACATTGAGCATTACTTTAACAAACCACGTTATATTTATCTGTATCGTGATGGTCGTGACGTCGCACTCTCATTTCAAAAAGCTGTAGTTGGTGAAAAACATATTTATAATATTGCAAAAGAATGGACGGGCACTCAGGAAATCGCAATTAATCTCAGAAATACTATTGATCCATCAAGATTCTTTAATATTAGTTATGAGGAATTGACAGAGCATACAGAAGAAACAGCAAAAAAATTGTGTAAGTTCCTGGGGACCGAATATACTGATAAAATGCTTGATTTTCATTCTACAAACGAAGCAAAGAATGCAGCTAGCTCAAGTCAGCTTTGGGGGAATGTTACTAAGCCGGTTATTAAGAATAATTCAAAGAAATACCTGGCAGAAATGTCAAAAGAGGATATTGAAATATTCGAGTCTGTTGCTGGTCATGTTCTCGATGCCCTGGGCTATGAGCGTTCCATTATTAAAAAAGGTCAGGAGTTACAATTTACCGAAAACGATATCAAGAAATTTAATGAAGAAAATAATCGTCTAAAATCAGAAACTATGGAAAATGTAGATAAAGGAGACTTGGAAAGACGTAACCGCCAAAGCCAGATTCTTAATGAAATCAAATCAAGAACTGCGGCATGATGCGTCATTATGAAGGATATTCCTTAATAATATTTTATATTGTGAGAGGTCATGGGTAATGACTAATAAATTATCTGCTATTGTGTCATATGCCATCCTTTTTGCATTGATGCCGCTCCATGCTATGGCGGATTATATTTTTACTGCGCCACCACGCGAAAGCGAGGAAAGTGGTACAGAAATATATCAGCCTATAGCAACTTTCCTAACCAAGGTTACCGGTGAGAAATTTATATATCGTTATCCTGGTACTTGGGCAGAATATGGTCGTGGAATGCAAAATAATGAATATGATGTGGCCTTTGATGGCCCTCATTTTGTTAGCTGGCGTATTAAAAATATCAGTCACGATGCTATAGTTAAGCTGCCTCAATTGCATATCTGGCGTGTCATTTCTCGCATTGACAATGTGGCTGTTAATACGTTGGATGATTTGGTAGGGAAAAAAATCTGCGCACCAAAATCGCCAAATTTTGGTATGTTAACCATGATGAGTCATTATCCAAATCCGGATCGTGAGCCTGTTCATGTCATAACTAAAGGCTGGAAAGATGGTTATGATGCAGTTGTTCGTGGAGAATGTGAGGCTACTGTTTTACCTAAAACAAATCATAGAAAGTTTGATCCGGATTTTAAAAATACCAAGGCAATTCATACTCATTTGCCATATCCTAATCAGGCGTTCACTGCTGGTCCTCGACTAACACCAGCCATGAAAATAAAGATCAGAAATTCTTTATTATCAGATGAAGGTCAAAATGCATTATCCAGATTAAGAGACCGTTTTACTCAGGGTGCCCACCTTGTAAGTGCTGATAATGAAGAGTATGAAGGTATCAGTATGGTGCTTAAGCGAGCTGGTAACTTTAGCGCGCTTTCCGATTAGGGAGGCCCTCAATGAATAACTATAATAAACTCAATCACTAAAAGTGTGGCAAGAGCCTTAACACTATTGAATACATGGAAGTATTCACCTTTCTATCCGGGTAACTTATATTCTATGTTGCCCGATGTTAAGCTAAAAATAATATCCCATTTCAATTTGTACAAAATCATCTTTTCTTAAACTATTTATTAAGCCGGTAGCGTTAACATGCTGGAACATGCGTAATTCCAGTTCCAGCTTCCAGTTATTACCAATTCGTCTGTTCGCTTCTACACTGATCAGGTTCTCATGTGTATCCATATCAACAATGATGCCAAACAGGGTCTCGGTTGATTGCACGTCATTCATGGCAAGTCGCAGCCCCATCATTACATCGTTTTCAAAAAATGTAGTGGCATCATTGTTGCGGTTATCATAAAGATATTCTGTAACCCAGCCTATGTCTGCATTGCTCTCAAAAATACCTACAAACGTGTACTCGAATCCTCCTGTCATGGCAGTAAAGTCTTCGGCTAACCAGCTTCTATGGATGATTTCCAGTTTCCATAGCCATTCTTCTGTCGTTGCCTGAGCAGAAAGACCTGTCTGTTGCATGAGCGGGTAATAGGGTACAAGAACTGTCTCACCATTCCTGGTTCCAGTATTCAGTAGGGGCTCACGGCTAGTGCCGTCAAAGTAGGAAAGTCCAATTTCCAGGGCTCCAAAGTACTGAAAATAACGTACTGCATAGTCAACATGACGATCATTGTCAGTTGATTCATATTGCGTTTGATCGATATCGACATAGGGGAAGGTTCGTGGACGTCCTTCTATACCGGCAAATGTACGTTCTCTAAAACCTGGCAGTATAAACAAGTCAAGATTTCCCCAGTTACGTTCGATATTTGCATGTATCATGGGCTGGCCAAGTTTGTCTTCGCCATCTATGTTTTCAATATAATCAGTTTGATTGATAATATCGACCAGATGTTGTGATTCAGTTACCCCCCAATAAACTTTGCTGATACCGACTTTAAGCTGCCAGTCTTCAAATGTATTTCGCCAGACAAATTCGCGAATATCACCGTGGCTGCGCTCATCATCGTATTGGTCGATACGTATGAATGGCGTGAAAGTAAAACTTTGATCATTATTATTCCAGCTATGGTAAAACTCAGGCTGTGTTGAGATTGATACATAGTTGTTATGTTGCTCAATATTTTGCGGTAAAGGATCATGCAAAAAATAACGTATCTGACCGCTAATATTGCCTCGCCATTCGGCTGCTTGTGCTGCGCTTGTCAATATAATTGTGATACCAAACAGGATTATTTTTCTCATTCTACGGACCTGAAGGTTTGCAATAGTCTTATGTTATCAGTGATTGCAGGTGGCTGTTGGTTAAGACCCAATAACTTGAGAATGTCATTTGATGGAATGTTACCATGCTTGCCTCGAATTAAGCCTTGTACCAAACCAACAGCATGTATTTTTTTATTACAAATAAAGACCTGTTCCAGGTATACCCATTTGTCATCCCAACTGACTATGCGACTGTGAAGTTCATATTGTTGGAGTAATTTGAATGGGCGGCGAAATTGGATATGCAAATTTCCAACAACAGGTGACCATTTGTTTTTAATGATATAAGTCATTAGGCCAACGCGATGCATAATATCTATACGGCCCAGATCCATAATGCTGAGGTAACGTCCATTGTTCATGTGTATATTCAAATCAAGGTCATTCGGCAAAACATGAAATTTCAATATAGATGTTTCAAGTAAACCCATAGAGGGTTTTCGTATAAGCCTGATAAGTAGCAACAATAATCGGAAGTATAGGTTCATGAATATCTGCTCACAAATATAACATCCATACCAGTCTGGCTGATAATGCTATATTATCAGCGCGCACGTTTGAGGCTATTTTGGGTAAAGTCTTTGTCGTCAAGTCCTGTTTTAAATTTATAATTTTTCCAGCTTAGTAAGGTTGTTTTTCCAGTCTGGTGGTTTTCCATAAACATCTTGTTCGGACGCCAGTATTGTCCCAAATATTGATTGTACTCAGAGTATTCAAGGGTTTTAAGCAGTGCATTTTTTCGATCGTAGAATATAATCCTTTCCGGTCTGTATTCCTGTTTGTTAATCCATGCCACCTGGCGTGTATAACCAGAATGTTCATATGCCGGGTAACGTTCAATTACAAAGCAATCAATTCCGTTGATGGATTCGTCTTTTAAGTACTTATAAGTGTATTTTTCTACTTCTTGAGACGAAATGTCTTCATAAGCAAATTCACTGCCCATGAATGGACCGGATTTGTTCTTTGATGTGATTCGTTTGACTCGTTTCAGGGCGGGTAAATAAAGCCACTGCTCATCGGGGTCGGTAGCATGGGAATAGGTCAGAAAAGCGGTGCCTTTTACATCTGCTGGTTCATCAAATATCGACAAG
>JBFHPZ010000101.1:0-7309 GCA_041592495.1 Gammaproteobacteria bacterium
ACTGCACTATGAGTTCTTCCGGTGCCGGCGGACGGTTGGCTTTGTATTCGGGAAAAATCTGGCAGCGATAGGAGTCGGTTTGGTGATCATCAAAGGCGCAGGCAATGTATTGCGGGCGCTCCTGGGTGACGAGCTGATACAGAAATTCGCTGAAGCCATAGACCGCATTGGTGGGGTTGCCATCGATATCGGTGATGGAATCGTCATACACATGCCAGGCGCGAAATATATAAATACTTGAATCGATGAGGTAGGCGCGGGGTTTTGTCATGGGGCATAGTTTACATCAATTGCTGCGCCATAAAAAAAGCGGTGACATTTTTCTTTGCCACCGCTTCCTTGTGCCAAAAAATCAGAGTTTGCTTAGGGTTTCCAGGTCTTTTTTCACGGCGGCAACCGAGTTGTCGAAATTAGCCTGTTCCTCGGTATTCAGTTCCAGGTCGATGACTTTTTCCACGCCATCCTTGCCCAGTACGGTGGGTACGCCGATGGCAAGTTCGGTGCAGCCATATTCGCCATCCAGAATAGCAACCGAAGGCAGGATGCGTTTTCTATCGTGTTCGATAGCATCCACCATTTCGGCAACGGCTGCTGCCGGGGCGTCATAGGCGCTGCTGTTCTGGCGCAGGGCCAGAATTTCTGCGCCGCCGTTGCGGGTGCGGGTGACGATATCGTCGAGTTGTTTCTGATTTAAAAAGTTACTGACGGGAATACCGGAGATGGTGGTATAGCGCATCATCGGCACCATGGAATCGCCATGGCCACCGAGTACCATGGCATCGATATCCAGTGCTGAATAGCCGGTTTCCATGGCGATGAAACTGGCCATGCGGGTGGAATCCAGTACACCGGCCTGGCCGAATATGCGATTACGGGACCAGCCGGTTTTTTTCCAGGCACGGTAGGTGAGTATGTCCACCGGGTTGGACACGATTAACAGCATGGCATCGGGGGCGTGCATCAGGGTATTGGCAACAATTTCATCCATGACCCGTACATTGACTTCCATGACATCAGAACGGGACATGCCGGGTTTGCGTGGGATGCCGGCGGTGACAATGATGATGTCGGATCCCTTCAGGAGTTTTGGGTCGTTGCCGCCTTTGAGGCGGGTATCGAACTGAAACAGGGGGGCGGCTTCCTGGATGTCCAGGGCGGCACCGGAAGCAGCGCCTTCATTAATATCCAGCAGGGCAATTTCACGACACATGTCCTGAGTGGCAATAAACTGGGCGGTGGATTCGCCGACGCGGCCGGCGCCGACTACAGTGATTTTGTTCATCGCGGATCCCTTCTGCTGTCGTTAGTGGGGGTTAACGATGAGTGTAGCAGTTCGGGATGAACGATGACGGGGATCAGTCGATGCGTTTCAGACGGGCAACGCCGCTGTCGATGGCGGCCTGGGCAACGGCTTTGGGTACGCGTTCGATCAGGCGGGGGTCGATCGGTTTCGGGATGATGTATTCCGGCCCGAATTTGAGTTCTTTCAGCTCATAGGCGTCGAGCACTTCCTGTGGCACCGGCTCGTGGGTCAGGGTCGAAATTTCTTTCACCGCAGCGATAATCATTTCCTGGGTGATGTGGCGGGCACGCACATCGAGCGCGCCGCGGAATATATAGGGGAAGCCCAGCACATTATTGACCTGGTTGGGATAATCGCTGCGGCCGGTGGCCATGATCAGGTCATCGCGCACGCTGAACGCCAGTTCGGGATAAATTTCCGGGTTGGGGTTGGACAGGGCAAAGATGATCGGTCTTGGGGCCATCACCTTGATCATTTCCGGCGTCACCAGGTCGGGACCGGAAACGCCAATAAATACATCAGCGCCTTCCATTGCCTGCAATGGTGTGCGTTTTTCCGTGTCGTTGACGAATTCTGCCTTGTACTTATTGAGATCGGTGCGTTGCTTGTTAATCACGCCATTGCGGTCGATGACAAAAATATTTTCCTTTTTCGCGCCCATGCCGCAGAGCAGTTTCATGGTGGCGATACCGGCAGCGCCGGCACCCATGCAAACAATGGTTGCGGTTTCCAGTGTTTTGCCCTGCAGTTCCAACGCATTCAGCATGCCGGCGGCAATGACGATGGCGGTGCCGTGCTGGTCATCGTGAAAAACCGGAATGTCCAGCATTTCACTGAGTTTATCCTCGATTTCAAAACAACGCGGGGCGGCAATGTCTTCCAGGTTGATGCCGCCAAACGTGGGTGCAATACGGGCAACGGTATCGATAAACTGGGAGGTGGTATCGGCATTCACTTCGATATCGAACACATCGATATTGGCGAAGCGTTTGAATAACACCGCCTTGCCTTCCATGACGGGTTTACCTGCCAGTGCGCCTACATTACCCAGACCAAGTACAGCGGTTCCGTCGGTGATGACGCCAACCAAATTACCCTTGGACGTGTACTTGTAGGCATCTTCCGGATCCTGGGCGATGGCGCGAACCGGTTCGGCGACGCCGGGTGTGTATGCCAGTGAAAGATCTTTCTGGGTATTGCAGGGTTTGGTGATGGCAATACCGATTTTTCCCGGTTCAGGAAACTGGTGATAATCCAGCGCTTTTTTAATTTTTTCACTCATACACAAGGGCTTGATTTGGCTTTTAAAGGGGACGTATTTTATCACTATTGCCCGGGAGCGGGTGGCGCTATTTATGATCTATCGCATCGGGATGGCGGAGATTCAAATAAAAATAGTCTTCACCCGGGTGTAGCCAGCCACGAACGATGATGTTTTTACCCTGAAGTTGTTGCAGCATATAAGGATTGAAATTTGCCATGTCCTTCTCCCTGATCTGAATCCGGATGTTCTGGTCCAGGTAGATCCAGCTTCCTTTCGGGCTTAGCCTTAGTTTTGTGACCTTGCCTTGTATGCGCCGAAAACCATGATCCTTATTCGTTAGCTGATAGCTTGTTTTAATCTGGTAATCCGCCAAAGCCCAGACACCCTGTTTAGCATCTATGGCCTGCTGTTCAACCCGGCGGTAACAGTCGCTGTTACGCTCATTGGGTGGCGTAGTGAAGCTGACGGCATAACCCAGATTGAGCAGGTGGGCCTGCACGTTCTGGCCATCGGGCAGGTAGAGATGAGCCAGCAGGCGTTGGTATTTGTCGTGGCGTTCTACGCCGAATGCCAGGCCGATTTTATTGTCATGCTGGCGCAGCAGCTTGGTGAGGGCGTTTTTTGATTCTATACCGAGTGGTTCTGCGGGCGCGTGTTTGCGCGCCACTTCGGGTGCATTGATGCCAATCAGTCGGACTTTGCGGCCATCACTGAGGCGCAGGGTGTCGCCGTCATGTACATAACGCACCACGGCGGTTTCGTCGATCCGGTCTGGCGGGCACAGGGCATGGGCATTACAGACACAAAAAAGGGCACTGAAAAACAGTGCCCTTGATATGCAATCCATGGAACTGACTGGATTATTTCTTGGCGCCGCCAAAACGCTTGCGGAACTTCTCAACCTGGCCACCAGAATCAACAATCTTTTGCTGACCTGTATAGAACGGATGGCAAGCAGAGCAGACTTCGATGTGAAGTTCGCTTTTGCCATAGGTTGAGCGTGTGGCAAATTGATTGCCGCAGCTGCAAGTGACGTTGACGTCTACATAATTGGGGTGGATATCTGGCCTCATTTCTTGAGTCCTCTATAAATTCAGTAAAACAGATGCTGCCTGTGAAGAGCCGGGTATGTTACTCTTTTCGCTCCCCACGGGCAAGCCTGTTGTGGAAATATCGATAACATGGGCAATAATTATAAAAGCGGATGGATTGGGGGTATCTGAATGAAAAAGCTGTTGATTAAAGTGGTGTTGCTGGTGGGCATTATGCTGACTGTACCCTATTATCTGCTGGGCGCTGGCTCCATGCCGGATTTCCTTAAGGATTTCCTGGGTAGCAAGACCGAAAAACCGGCTTTACCCGGCGATTTGAGCTCGGTTACCACCGATAAAAACGTCACGGTATACAAGTGCAGGGACCAGAGTGGTCAGGTGCAGTTCAGTGATGTTCCCTGTGGCGATGCCAGTGAAACCATTCACCTGCGCCCGGATACCAATGTGGTGAAAGCGGTGAAAGTGCCTGAAAAAGAGGAAGAAGATGGTGGTTCCAGCCTGATTTCCCTGGGCAGTAAAAAAGACAAGGATGGCAATGTGGAATTACCCAATCCCTATTCGCCGGAAGGTGTGCAACAAATCATCAAGGATGCACAACAGGCGGCCGAGACCTTGAACAAACGCAATGAAGATGCCGCCAAGCTCATGGAGCGCATGTAAATCGCTTGCCTGATCAGGATTCAAAATAAGCAATCAGATCATTTAAAAAACGGTAGCCCAGATCGGTAGGCTGAATGTGACTGTCATTGCGCTCGAGCAATCCTTTTTCCTCGGACAATAATAATCCTTTAGCAAGCTGCTCACGATGCAAACCCGTGTGTTGTTCAAACAAGGCCAGATCAAAACCGTTTTTCAGGCGTAAGGCATTCAGCATAAATTCAAACACACGATCCTGTTCACTCACTATTTCCTCGCCGGATATTTTTTTGTCAGGTGCGGAATTCAAATAAGCGGTGGGTTGTCGCTGTTTCCAGTAACGCGTAATACGGTGATCATCGCTACGACTGATTTTTCCATGGGCGCCGGCGCCTATGCCCAGGTAATCGCCAAACTGCCAGTAATTGATATTGTGACGGCACTGGCGGTTGTTTTTTGCATAGGCTGAAATTTCGTATTGCATATAACCCTGTTCAGCCATTAAACGCTGTCCCTGTTGTTGTAATTGCCAGATCAGTTCATCGTCCGGCAACAGGGGTGGTTTGTTATAAAAAAACGTATTGGGTTCGATGGTTAACTGGTACCAGGAAAGATGGGCCGGTTCCAGATCTATTGCCGTTTGTAAATCCGCCATGCCCTGCTGGGGCGTTTGATCGGGCAAGCCGAACATTAAATCGAGATTGAAATTATCAAAGCCGGCATAGTGCGCCGTTTCCACTGCCTTGATGGCTTCACGTCGGTTATGGATGCGGCCCAGCGCGCTGAGCTTGTGGTCTTCAAAACTCTGGATGCCGATGGATAAACGATTAATACCGGTATTGCGAAATTCGGTGAACTTGGCCTGTTCAAAGGTGCCCGGATTTGCTTCCAGGGTGATTTCCATGTTCGGCAGACATTGCAGGCGCGCACGAATGCCACTCAATAACTGGTCCAGGCTTTCCGGTGAAAACAGGCTGGGTGTGCCGCCACCGATAAAAATTGATGTCAGGCGTCGTCCCCACACCATGGGTAAGTCATTTTCCAGATCTTCCAGCAGGGTTTTAATGTATTGCTGTTCCGGTATTGTTTTACCGGCTTCATGGGAATTGAAATCGCAATAGGGGCATTTACGTACACACCAGGGTATATGTATATACAGTGCTAAAGGAGGTAGTGTGGTAAATTCCGGCATGACAATATCGCAGTAAGTGGACAACCTAGTTTAACAGTCGCCATGACAGACAAAAAGAAAACATTAAGGGGACTACTGAAGCTGATGTCATTAGTGATGGCAGGGTTTCTTGTCTACATATTTTTTATTGGGTTGCTGGGTGAGGCCGAAAAGGTGGAAGCCCTACTGCTCGATGTCAGTGATATATCGCCGGGAGAGCATAAAGTTTTTAACGCGGGTAAACGTAAATTACTGGTGTTGCATCGCACACCGGAAAACATTGCATCACTGAAAAATTCCACAACCGTTGAGTCTGATGTTTTTCGATCAAGGCAGCCGCGATATTTTGTTGCCTGGGCTTACGATCCAATTCTGGGTTGTGCAATTGAATATCAGCAGGATGCTTTCAAGTCGGTGTGTGCAAATAATTATTATGACCTGGCAGGCAGAGTCATCAAAGGCGCTGCCACTGCAGATGATTTGCGCGTGCCGGATTATCGGTTTGTAGATGATGCCCATATTTCAATAAATGTGATTCAGTAAAACAGGAATAAATTCTGTGATTTGATTGATGACAGTCGTTCATTGGTAAATATCAATACAAGCGACAATTGATCATAAACCACGGCTTTTAATGATGTTGCCAGGGAATTTATTGTTTAAGATGTTTGTGTGACATATGAATTCCACTCAAAATCCAGGGGGCAGAAATGACCAGGCATATCGGTATATTGACAGCGGGTGGTGACAGCCCGGGACTGAATGCAGCCATTCGTGCCGTGGGTAAAACCGCCACCGGTTATTACAATATGCAAGTGTTGGGTTTCAGGGATGGCTTTCGCGGTCTGGCGGAAAACCGGGTGCACAGTATCAGTGGCGATGTCCTGTCCGGTATTCTGACAGTGGGTGGCACCATACTCGGTACCAGTCGTGATAAACCCAATAAAATGATGATGGATGGCAAAACCCATGACATGACTGAAGCCATAGTCGAAAATTATCACGCCAATGCGCTGGATGCCCTGATATGTCTGGGCGGTGGCGGCACACAAAAAAATGCCCTGCTGCTTAAGGAAAAGGGCCTCAATGTTATTACCCTGCCCAAAACCATTGATAATGATGTTGCCTTAACCGATGTGACATTTGGCTTTGATACCGCATTAGGTATAGCAACCGATGCCATCGATCGACTACACAGTACAGCGCACAGCCATCACCGAATTATTATTGTTGAAATCATGGGGCATAGAGCCGGATGGCTGGCACTGGGTTCGGGTATCGCTGGCGGAGCGGATGTTATTTTGTTACCGGAAATTCCCTATGATGTGAATCATGTTGCGGATGCAATTCGCAATAGGGTACGCAAGGGAAAAAATTTCAGTATTGTTGCCGTGGCGGAAGGTGCCATGCCCAGGGATTTGCATAGTGCACATGAAGATGCATTGAGCCAGAAAATAAATGCCGAATCCAAAGGTGATAAAAAATCCGCCCGAAAAAAACTGGAAAAAATTGCATTAAAACATCGCAGTCATGCGATTGATCTGGGTGTAAAACTGGAAGAGTTAACCGGTCTGGAAACCCGTGTTTCCATACTGGGTTATTTGCAACGGGGTGGCACACCTTCCGCAGCAGATCGTTTACTGGCAACGCGTTTGGGTGGCGCCTGTGTTGAGCTGATTAATAAAGATGTATTTGGTGTGATGGTTGCTGCGCGCGGTGAATCGGCAGTACCCGTACCACTGGAAGATGTGGCCGGCAATAAAAGGCTGGTGCCGCTGGATCATCCATGGGTAGAAGCTGCGCGACATGTGGGTACTAACTTTGGCGACAGTTGATATAAAAATATCAAAACTGGTTTTATTTCTGACATGCTGCTTAACAGT
>JBFHPZ010000102.1:0-7287 GCA_041592495.1 Gammaproteobacteria bacterium
GACCGGAAGGACCCTTCAGATAAATCCTCCAGGGTATTAACCGCCAGCTTGTGGCGTAACAGGCTCTTGGGTGTCATCACAATCAGGGGCTTGCGATAGGGACGAATCATTTGCCTGCGCAATAGATGGAACATTTGCGCCGGTGTACTGGGTACACACACCTGGATATTATTCTGTGCACAGAGTTGTAAATAGCGTTCGAGGCGCGCCGAGGAATGTTCCGCACCCTGACCTTCGAAGCCATGGGGTAACAACATGACCAGACCACTGAGGCGGCCCCATTTCTGTTCACCGGCACTGATAAACTGGTCAATCACCACCTGGGCGCCATTGGCGAAATCACCAAACTGGGCTTCCCATAACACCAGAATTTCCGGGTCTGCGGTGGCATAGCCATATTCAAAAGCCAGTACGGCTTCTTCCGATAACAGGGAATCAATCACCAGGAAATTCGGCTGATTTTCAAACAGATTACGCAGTGGCACATAGGAATTGCCATCCAGCTGGTTATGCCATACCGCATGACGATGAAAGAAGGTACCCCGACCGGAATCCTGCCCGGACAGGCGCACGGCAAAATTGTCATTGAGCAGGGTGGCATAGGCCATGATTTCAGCATAACCCCAGTCCAGGCACAGGGCACCGGCGGTCATTTTGTGGCGATCCTGCATGATTTTTTCCACGCGGGGATGCTGCTCAAATCCTTCCGGTAAGGTTTCCAGTTTTGCTGCCAGGGAACGGATCGTTTCCAGGTCTACGGCGGTATTCGCCGGAGTATCGTGGGTGGAGTTTTCGTAAATATGCCAGTTGATATGGAAGGCGTGTTCAACTTTGGCGCTATCCAGGATACGGGGCACAACACTCGCACCGCTATCCAGCCGGTTTCGATAGTCTTCCACCAAATCCTCGGCCTGCTGACTGTTGATCACACCGGCGTTTGTCAGCGCTTCTGCGTAGAGTGCACGGGTCGTCAGTCGCGCACGAATTTTCTGGTACATCATGGGCTGGGTGGCCGAAGGTTCATCGGCTTCGTTATGACCATGGCGGCGATAACACACCATATCAATCACAACATCTTTCTTGAATGTCATGCGGTAATCCAGTGCAATCTGGGTCACCAGCAGGGTGGCTTCCGGGTCGTCCGCATTCACATGGAAAATCGGTGCATTCACCATTTTTGCCACATCGGTGCAGTAATAGGTTGAGCGATTATCCTGAGCGTTGCTGGTAGTAAAACCTATCTGGTTATTGATAATGATATGCACCGTGCCCTTGGTAGAAAAACCACGGGTCTGGGACATTTGCAGGGTTTCCATCACTACGCCCTGACCGGCAAAAGCCGCATCACCATGAATCTGAACCGGCAGCACTTCAACGCCCTGGCTGTCGCCTCGACGATCCTGCCGGGCACGCACCGAACCTTCCACCACCGGCGCCACAATTTCCAGATGGGATGGATTAAAGGCCAGGGCCAGATGCACCGGACCCTTGGCGGTTTGCATATCCGAGGAGAAACCCATGTGGTATTTCACATCGCCGGCGGAATCGCCATGGGATTTTTTGCCTTCAAACTCCATGAACAATTCGCTTGGCATCTTGCCCATGACATTGACCAGCACATTAAGCCGCCCGCGATGGGCCATTCCCATCACCACTTCCTGCATGCCGTGGCTACCCGCGCGCTGGATAAGCTCATCGAGTAAGGGAATCAGGGTTTCACCACCTTCCAGCGAAAACCGTTTTTGACCGACATATTTGGTATGCAAATAACGCTCAAGACCCTCGGCTGCCGTCAGCCGATTGAGAATATTCAGTTTTTGGTCCTGGCTTAAATCCGGCTGCCCCTTAACTGATTCCAGTCGCTGTTGAATCCAGCGCTTTTCCTCGGTTTCGGTCATGTGCATATATTCAGCGCCGATGGAACCACAATAGGTTTGGCGCAAAATCTGATAGATCTCGCCCAGGGTTGCCTGACCCGGTCCGGATAAGGAACCGGTGCTGAACACCGAAGTGAAATCCGCTTCAGAAAGTTCATGATAACGCAGGTCCAGCTCTTCTATCACCGGCAAGGGGCGACGCTGTAGTGGGTCAAGATTGGCATTCTGGTGACCACGGAAACGATAGGCATTGATCAACTGCAGCACGCGAACCTGTTTGCGCTCATGCTCCATATTGACGCTTACCGCCTGCCCCGTAGGTGCGGCCTGCAGGCCACCCTTACGCTGCGTCAGCTGACGAAACTGTTCGCGGATTTCATCATGGGGAATTTCTTTTACAGCGACACCATTGACCCGGGGCAAGGTGGCAAAGTATTCACGCCAGTGGGGATCAACATCGTTGGGATTACGCAGGAAATTTTCATACAAACCCTCGAGCCAGGCAGCACTACCTGCATCCAGCATGGATGTATCCCACAGGGCTCGCATCGAATTCTTGTTATGGTCCCCCATTATCCCTTTTCCAGATAGAGTGTATGCATGTCAATTGTGTTGTTCACTTCAGTGACCGGTCTTCATTATTTATAGTTCAAATTCAAATTAAGGCCTGATCAAATCCTGATTGCCAATGCCGAAATGTGACACTGTTTTCAACCATGGAATCAAGCGCGGCCATACTTGTATAAATGTATCCGGAAACAAAACGCCATGTTATTACCTATTAAAACACGACAGGATTCTGACCAACAGCGTTTATGGTTCAGTGATGATAATTATGATCTTTTTGTCTGGCTGGATAACAACCGACACGTGATCAGCTTTCAATTCAGTTATAACAAATTGCACAATGAACATATCATTGTTTGGCACAGGGATAAGGGTTACAGCCATGATCGCATCGATAACGGCGAGCCCGGGGATGGTAGTTACAAAATGACGCCGATCATGGTACCCAACGGCATGGCGGATTATGCAAAACTGGCAGAGGAATTCAGACTCGTTAGCAATCACATCGAACCGGCACTGGCGCACTTCATTTACACTAAATTAAGCACCTTTAGCAACTGACTCCAGCCAGGATCGATAATGTTTCAACAATTCATCCAATGGCAAAAACAGCGGCTGGGGTAAAGCACCTGGTTCAAACCATTGCCAGTCTTCAGCAAGATGTGGTTCAAGACCCCGGGGTTCATCATCTGTTTCGGCAGTGACATACAAGGTGACAGAATGCTCTGATTCAGCGAGGAATATATTATTGCTATAGGGACCATAGTTCAGGTTGTGAATGGCCATGCCGGTTTCTTCCAGCACTTCGCGTCGTGCGCAGTCAAATATGGCTTCATTGGCTTGCAATAAACCTCCCGGACATTGCCAGGTTTTATAGCCAGGTGTTTTCTTGCGTTGCCCCAGTAGCAGTTTCCCCTGTTTGAAAATCAGGGTAGCGACACCGACCACCGGCAGTTTGAGTTCATTCATAACACAATGTTATGGGCAGCTGCATTCAAGGCCAGATAGCACAAACCGGCGACACTGATGGCATCGGTTATACGCCCGTCCTGGGCCATGGCGATGGCCTCTTTCAATGGCAACTTCAGCACTTCGATGTCTTCCGTATCTTCAAACTCGGTTTGTTCCTGCGTCAAATCCTGCGCCAGAAATACGAATCCTTCTTCATCGGTAATTGAATTTGACGTATGCAGGCGCAACACCTGTGTTATGGATTTCGCCTGCAATCCGGTTTCTTCCTTGAGTTCACGCAGGGCGGTTGCACGACAATCTTCACTCAGCGGCGAACCACCCATGGGAATCTCCCATGACCATTCATCCAGGGTGTAGCGATGCTGGCCCACCAGCCAGGTGTTGCCGTCGCTATCGACTGGAATAATGCCCACCGCCTGACTCTTGAAACACACCTTGCCGTAGATACCCGGCTTGCCCGCAGGATTGGTAACCTGATGTTCTTCGATGTGTATCCAGGGATTGTCGTAAATATCGACGCTGCTGTGAGTCACCCAGGGATTAGCGCGCGTCTTGTTAGTCATTGGATTTATTCTGAATCAGGCTCAAGACCATTTTTATGTGTGTCATTGATTCGAATCAGCAAGCTGCGGAAAGGTAATAAACGATCGTCAACATCATTGATGATACTCATGAACTTGAGGTCGCCGGTGCGCCAGCAATAGCTGCCATCTTTCATGGATTCAAAAATTTCTTTCAGAATCTTCTCCAGCTCAGCAATGAATTGTCTGGCGCCGCCCATGTACTCTTCGTCATACTCAATGGCCGCACGCATTTCCTCAACTTCATATATAGCCTCTTTCAACAGGGCGACATATTCATCAACGTTTCTGGCTCGCTTCATAATATTACCTTCAATAATCAAATTTGCCGGCTATTTTACCCGGCATTGCGCGACATAAAAGTCTCAATAGGTGAAATAACGTTGCAGGTGACGAAACAGGATTTAGTCTTTGCGGGAACGTCGCTTGGGTCGGGCCTGGTAAGCCATGACAGATTGCATAATTTGACCATAGGGTAATTCATCCAGGCTGCCATAACGTTCAAGCACCCGGGCCACGATGGCTGAAACATCATCCACCTGTTCCCTGGCGGGATCACTATCAAGCAATTTCTGCAAGCCCGAAAGACCGCCATTCTGTACACGGATTTCCTTATTGTGGGGCAGGGGCCCTTCAATATCGGTCAGCTTGAACACAAAACGTGTCTGTTTACGCAAATGATCCAGTAATTCGGCACAGCGCTGCTGGTCCTGTGGTGACTGACACCCAAAGCCATGACGATCCGCCAGCCGAAACATCTTACCCCTGGAGCAGGTACTATGCAGCGAGCACATGGCTTTTTCAAAAACACACTTTATGGAATTGATGCGGTTATAGGCGTTTTTATATTCCTGTTCATCCATCAATGATCACCTGGGGAAGGAGAGGGACAACGGATTTACTTTTCGTGTTCCATGACGATGGGTTGTTCGCGCTTTTCCATGAGCTGCTCTTCAGCTGATAACTCATTGTCCGCGAACATCACCTTGATTACGGCCTTGTCATCTTCAGCCTGCTTACTGCGGCATTCCCGTGCATAATTTTTAGCTTCCTTGAAAGATCCAAACTGATTGATCAGCTTTAATTGTTTCAGCAATGCCATTTCGGCATTTTCGATGCGATAAACATAATACGGCATTTTGTTCCACCCAAACTATACCCGAGCAAATTAGTCGGGTATTATAACAGATGCATTGACCAGCGCAAAACACCGGCCAATGCGGTATATTTCGTGAATTCGCTATAATGCGCCATTCTATCCCAATATTCGATTCCAATAGGTACGTAGTTATGGATTCCGCCCTCGAAAAAGAACTCAAGATTTTGGTCACCCTGCGCCAGGTATTATCCAGTGTGGTACGTGAAATCACCCCTGAACCCGGCATGCGCCATCCTTTGAGCGAAGGCACCATGAAGGATCTACGCAACTGCTTTACCCTGATCGCAGCACGGGAAAAAGAACTCAACGAAACCGCCGGCATGCCCAGCCAGCATCGCCCCCGTTATGTGGATGAACCGCAGAAAGCCAAGGTGGTAAATATCCATGGACTTTCCGGCAAGGATAAAAAAGAGGACAAGTAAGCGCCTTTGAAAGCGGTATTCAACAGGGGGGATATCTGGGGAGGACTATCCGCTTCTGCTGTCATGTTACCCCAGGCCACCGCCTTCGGTATTGCGCTGTGGATTCCCTATCAGCAAGAGCCCGCCACCGGTGCCATTGCCGGCATTATCACGGCGGTACTCCTGTGCTTCTTTTCCGGCCTGAGCCGTGGTACCGCTGGCATGGTGAGTTCACCCACCGGCCCTACCTTCGTCCTGGTCAGCGGTGCCCTGGTTACCCTGAGCGCCAACGGCTACAGCGGCATGGAGCTGATGAATTACTTCGCCCTGATGCTGGTTATGACCGGTATCCTGCAAGTCATTATTGGCCTGACCAATGGTGGCCGCCTGATCAAGTTCATCCCCTATCCGGTAGTAGCCGGATTCATGACCGGTTCAGCCATCCTGATGATCATGTCACAGGCAAAGATGCTGGAATTCTCAGCCTATGAACAGGTGCTGGAACAGGGTTTGTGGTTACCCTGGCTGACGGCAGCCATTACCTTTGCCGCCATGAAGTTCCTGCCTAAATTCCTGCCTATGATACCGGGCACAGTATCCGGCCTGGTCACCGGGACACTGGCATTTCATGCCATGAGCCAGCTCAATGGTTTCTCCTATCCCCAACAATGGGTTGTGGGACAGCTACCCGATCTTGCCAGCCTGCATGTAATTGTCCCTGATACCGCCCTGATGATGAATACACCCTGGCATATACTGCTGCCGGTGAGCCTGGCCTTGGCCGTACTGTCATCTCTCGATACCCTGTTAACCTCGGTCATCGCTGATGTATCCACCGGCGAACGCCACAATTCCAGGCGCGAGCTGGTGGGCCAGGGTATAGGCCAGACACTGGCGGCCATATTCGGCGGCATTGCCGGAGCCAGCACCACCGGCGCCACCCTGGTCGCTATCAAAAGTGGTGGTCGTTACGGCGCTGCGATTATCAGCGCCATCACCTTACTGAGCATTCTTGCGCTGCTGGGCCCTGTTGTGTCCTTATTACCCATCAGCGTCCTCGCGGGCATTATTCTCTATGTCGCGATTATGGGCATGCTGGAACGGGATATTCTGGCCTGGTTTAAACGCCGAAAAACCCGACTGGATGCGGCTACCGCCCTGCTGGTCATTACCGTCACGGTTGCCTATGACCTGATGGTGGCCGTCGGCGTCGGCCTGTTGCTGGCCACTTTCCAGTTTGTACGCGCCCAGATTACTTCACCCGTGATTCATCGTCGCTCCACCGTGGCACAACATCCGTCCCTGCGTCGCCGCAGCGAACAACAGCGAAACCTGCTTAACCAGCACGCCGAAAGCATCATTATTTATGAGCTCAAGGGACAGCTGTTTTTTGGCACGGTCGACCATTTGTTTGAGGAAATCAGCGATGACCTCAAACGACCGATTCAAATCATTTTCGACATGGCCCGAGTACAACAGGTGGATTTAACGGCGGTTCGCATGTTCCAGCATATGGCGGATTATCTGCACAAATCGAATGGCGAGCTGATTTTCACCAATGTTCGCGGTGGCAAGGGCTTAAGCCACAAGGTCGAAAAAACCCTGCGCAAAATTAGTCCGCACCGTAGGGGCGATTACCCGGTAAGAACCTTTATCGATGCCGATGAAGCCGTGGAATATGCTGAAGACAAGTTAATGAAATTACTGGGCGAAGAGCCAGGTACAACTTA
>JBFHPZ010000103.1:0-7207 GCA_041592495.1 Gammaproteobacteria bacterium
ACAGGGAGAGGCATCCTAGCCATGCAGCTGGTTTGTCCCCATTGCGCCACCCTGAATCGCGTACCGGAGGCAAAACCGGCGCAATCGGCCAAATGTGGTAAATGTGGCAAGCCCATTTTCACCGGTCATCCGCTTGCCGTTAATCATGCGGCTTTTGAACGACATCTTCATAAAAGTGATATACCCCTTGTGGTCGATTTCTGGGCCGCCTGGTGTGGTCCCTGCAAAATGATGGCGCCGGTATTTGAGCAGGCAGCTGCTCGAATTGAGCCAAAGGCGCGTTTAGTTAAGGTTGATACGGAAAGTGAACAAAGACTCGCTGCCCAGTACGGCATTCGCAGCATCCCCACATTAATGGTATTCTCCGGTGGCCATGAAGTGGCCCGTATGGCTGGCGCACTTGATTTACAGAGTCTGCTGGCCTGGATTAATCAGCATATTTAGGTTGAGACATGACTAACGAACAAGAAAATAACCAGCAACAACAGTTTGCCATTCAAAAAATTTACCTTAAGGATGTGTCGCTCGAATCACCCAATGCACCGGGTGTGTTCCAGAAGGGTCAGTGGCAGCCGGAAGTCAACGTTCAGTTGAATACCGAAGGCAAAACCATTTCCGAAGGTGTGCATGAAGTGACCCTAACGGTAACGGTGACCGCCAAACAGGAAGGCAATACAGCGTTTCTGGTGGAAGTAAAGCAGGCAGGTATTTTCCAGATGTCTGGTTTTGCCCAGGAACAGTTGTCCGGTATGCTCGGCGCTTATTGCCCTGAAGTGTTGTTCCCCTTTGCCCGTGAAGCCATTGCCGATCTGGTTGCCAAGGGCGGATTCCCCCAATTATTGCTGTCGCCGGTTAATTTCAATGCACTTTACATGCAGCACCAGCAACAGGCACAGCAGAAAGCCCAGCCAGCACATTAATGTCCGACGCTAGACCTATTACCGTTCTTGGGGCCGGTTCCTGGGGAACGGCCCTGGCTATTCAAATAGCCCGTGCCGGTCATGAGGTACGTCTCTGGGGAATAGAGTCTGATCAAATTGCTGCCATGCAGCAGCAACGAAGCAATTCCTTTTACTTGCCGGATGTTCGTTTTCCCGATTCTTTGTATCCAGAAACCAACCTGCAGCAGTGCGTTGAACAGGCGGATATATTGCTTCTGGCTGTACCCAGTCATGCTTTCCGCAGCTTTATTCGTTCTGCCAAGGACTTTATTCGAGATGATCATCGTCTGGTCTGGGCGACTAAGGGTCTGGAAGAAGGCACGGGAAAATTAATGCATCAAATCGTGGCGGAGGAATTACCCGGATGCCATTCCACCGCAGTGGTATCCGGTCCAACTTTTGCCGGTGAAGTGGCGCGGAATTTACCCACCGCCGTTACGGTCGCATCATCATCGGTAACGGTTGCCGAAGAAGTTTCCGCTTGTCTGCACCATGGCAATTTTCGTACTTATCGTTGTGAGGACATCGTGGGTGTGGAGCTGGGTGGTTCCCTGAAAAACGTACTCGCCATTGCCGCCGGTATTGCGGATGGCCTGGGCTTTGGTGCCAATACCCGTGCCGCATTAATCACCCGGGGCCTAACCGAAATTATGCGTCTGGGACATGCCATGGGTGCCAGTCGTGAAACCTTTATGGGACTGGCTGGGCTGGGGGATCTGGTGCTCACCTGCACCGATAACCAGTCACGCAACCGGCGCATGGGCCTCAAGCTGGCTGAGGGCATGGGCATTGAAGATGCACGTCAACAAATCGGCCAGGCGGTCGAAGGTGTGAAAACGGCAAAAGAAGCCTATGCATTGGCCCAAAAATACCAGGTGGAATTGCCGATTATGGAACAGGTTTATCGCGTGCTGTTTGAAGCCAAGTCGCCAAGGGAAGCCGTAACCGATTTGTTGTCCCGTGAAGCTAAATCGGAATAATCGCTACAAAGCGCATCCTGCATAGCCCAGCTGTCGCCAGGCTTCATACACTATCACCGACACCGAATTGGATAAATTCATGCTGCGACTTTCCGCCAGCATGGGTATTCGCAATACATGGTCTGTGGGCAGGCTTGCCAGAAAATCCATTGGCAGGCCACGGGTTTCCGGTCCAAAAATAAACATATCCCCTTCCCTGAAATGGACATCGCTATGTACCTGTCTACCTTTTGTGGAACAGGCAAACAGCCTGTCTGGCTGTTGTTTTTCCATGAATTCCTGAAGGCCGGAATAGGTTTGAACATCGGCAAATTCACGATAATCCAGACCGGCACGGCGCAATTTCTTGTCTTCCAGTTCGAATCCCAGAGGGTGAATCAGATGCAGCCGGCAACCGGTGTTAGCGCACAGGCGTATGATGTTACCGGTATTGGGAGGTATTTCGGGCTGGTAGAGAACAATATCAAACATAAAATAGGCTGGTTTTGATTATTTATCAGAGACTTATAGTAAATACTTTAAGTTAAATAAGAAATAAGTACTATAATTATTGACTAAATGATGCCTCAGGTCTAAAAAATTGAATATTTACACTCATTAAATTTGGTATTCAGGGAATGGCTAAACAATTATCCCGGCCGGTACAGGGCGAGCCTAACAAGGCCGTGTTGCTGCTGGTTGATGATGATCATCTAATCAGCGAAAGTCTGGGTTTTATCCTGGACAAGAGTTTTACTGTGCATATCGCTGAATCACGGGCCCAGAGTCGGGAATTGTTGGCTCAGCTCAAACAGCCACCCCAGCTGGCGCTGGTAGATTTGGGTTTGCCGCCCTATCCCCATCAGCCTGACGAAGGTTTTTTGTTGATTGAAGATCTTTTGGCCCATGATCCGCAAATGAAAATTCTAGTGTTGTCCGGTCAGAGTGAAGAAGCCAACATCCAGCACGCCCTGACTTTGGGTGCTGTCGATTTTATTCCCAAGCCTGCAGACTCTGCCCTGCTGCGCAGCCGTCTTGACCATCACCTGATGCTGCAGCAGGTGGAAAAGAAGCAGGACAAGTCCAATACCGAATCTGCCATTATCGGTAAAAGCAGTTCCATGCAGGTGTTGCGGCAACAGATCGAGCAGTTCAGCGAATCCATGTTCCCGGTATTGATCGAAGGCGAATCAGGTACCGGCAAGGAATTAATAGCCAAGGCATTACACCAGGAAAGTTCACGGCAACATAAACCCTATCTGGTGATTAACTGTGCGGCCATAGCCAAGGAGTTACTCGAAGCCCAGTTGTTTGGTTATGTGAAAGGTTCGTTTACCGGCGCCAGTAAAGATCATAACGGGTTTTTCCATGAAGCCGGTGAAGGTACTTTGTTTCTGGATGAGATAGGTGAAATTCCGTACGACCTGCAAGCCAAGTTATTAAGGGTACTGGAATCCGGTGAGTTTTATCGCATAGGTGAAACAGAAGTTAGGCAATCGAAAGCGCGCATTATTGCTGCCACCAATAAAAACCTGGCCAGTGAAGTTAAAAAAGGCCACTTCCGATCCGATTTATTCCATCGACTGAGCATACTTAAAATTGATGTTCCTGCCCTGCGCTATCGTGATCAGGACAGCATGCAGTTACTCATTCACTTTCAAAATATGTATGAAAATGAAATCAAACATTTCAGTCTGGATGAGACAGCCAAAAAACTCTGGCTGGAATATAGCTTTCCCGGTAACGTGCGTGAATTGCGTAATGTGGTGATACGACTGGGAACAAAATTTCCCGGCAAGATTGTACATTACGAACAATTGTCTGCAGAACTGGAAATGGATGTTGAGAAACAACCGCGCACGCAACTGAAATCCGGGTTTGAAGCAGGTCGTTTTAATGATGGCTGGTTAATAAAGGAAATCGATGAAGGGCATTTTGATTTAAACCAGGCTTTGGGTGAACTGGAAAGTCGCTGCATTCAAATTGCAATGGATATGTATGATGGCAATATGAGCAAGGTGGCAAAAGCCCTGAATATAAATCGTTCAACGCTGTATAGCCGCATACAGAAAAATGAAGTGAAGGGTGAAGAATAATGTACCTCGAACATTTCGGCCTACAACGTCAACCTTTTAAAATAACGCCTGATACCAGCCTGTTTTATAAAGGTAACAAGCGTGGTGCCGCACTGGAAGCGTTGAAGTACGCCATCCTGTCCGGTGAAGGTATTATCAAGGTAGTGGGTGAAGTAGGCAGTGGTAAAACCATGCTCTGCCGCATGCTGGAATTGCAATTGCCGGAATATGTAGAAATTGTATATATCGCCAATCCCAGCCTGTCACCCGAAAATATTTTGCATGTCATCGCATTTGAATTACATCTGGATATCAATAACGAATCCAGTCGACTTGAAGTTATGCAAAAGCTGCAAAAGTATTTACTGGAAAGACATGCACAAAACAAACAGGTTGTAGTGTTTGTCGAAGAAGCCCAGAGTATGCCTGTTGAAACTCTGGAAGAAATACGCCTGTTAAGTAATCTGGAAACCGATGAGCATAAATTATTGCAAATGGTTTTATTCGGTCAGCCGGAACTGGATGAAAAATTACGCACCCCGGCAATTCGACAGTTAAAGGAACGCATTACTCACAGTTTTTATCTCGATCCTTTCCCCAGTAGCGATATCTATGAATACCTCAACTTTCGGATGCGTGCCGTGGGTTATAGGGGTCCGGATATTTTCTCAGCTAAAATTGCAAATAACATTGAAAAAAAATCCAGTGGCTTAACCCGGCGTATCAACATTCTGGCAGACAAAGCATTGCTGGCGGTGTATTCCGAAGGTGGCCATAAAATTGATAATAAGCATATCGATATAGCTGCCAGGGATAGCGATTTTATTGCCAGTGTAAACTGGAAGCCCGCTAGCTTGGCGGTAGGTATTATTGCAATCATAGGTCTTTCGTTCTGGCTGGGCACACAACAGGCTGGAATTAAGCAAGGTAATGTAGAAACCGTGGCTGCCGTAGCTGAACCGACTTTGAAAAAAGAACAAACACCTGTGGTTGCAGAAATCCCGGAACAAATTCAGACCCAGAATTTATCCGTTATGGACGTTATTGATGATGGGGATTTGCTTCAGCAGCGTATAAATCAGACTGAACGGTGGTTGGAGCAGGCAGATGATGCAGCGTTTACAATTCAGCTGGTATTAATGGATGTTTGGGCAAGGGATAAGGTTAATGAATTTTTAGCTGATGTGGCATCATCGGCTGATATTGAAAGTATCTATATTTATCAGGCAAAGATACAGGGTAAAGCCATGTATAGCGTGCTATACAGTGACTATGCAAGTCGTGACAGGGCAGTAGAGGGTTTGAAGTCACTACCTGAAAAATTAAGAAGTCATGGTGCTTATTTGAGGACCATAAAAGGTATCAGGGCAGATATCCGCAAGAGTCAACAGTAAAATATTCAGTGGCAAGGTATTAGAATCGAATGAATAACTGCATCAGGCAATTTATATTTCTGTTCAGCACGACAGCTCTCCTGGCATGTGGACCCACCCGTCCTCCGGAACAGTCAGAAGGTCATATTACACAGGAAGATGTGACAGAAAAGGCATCCATCCCGGCACCCGTAAAACAGACCACGGTACTGCCCATTCCCAAGCCTCGACCTAAACTGGAAACCTATACCGTTATTGTGAATGATGTACCGGCCAAGGACTTGCTGTTTTCCATGGCGCGTGATGCCAAACTGAACCTGGATATTCATCAGGATATTGTTGGCGAAGTTACAATCAATGCCATTGATCAGACTTTGCCACAAATTCTGGATCGAATCAGTAAGCAGGTTGATATTCGTTATGAAATTGATAATGGGACATTGTGCGTAAGAGCAGATAAACCTTATTTACAAACGTATAAAGTTGATTACGTCAACATGGCTCGCGAATCCAAAAGTACAGTGAGGGTTGCGACCACGCTGGGGTCAACCGGCCAGGGTAATATTGGTGAAGGCACAACCTCCTCCGGAGGTGGCGGTGAAAATAACAGCTCACTCACCGAGGTGAATAACACGTCCAATAACAAGTTCTGGGAAACCTTAAAAGTTAATATTCTTGCAATTCTGGAAGACAAGAAACAAGGTACAGAAAAGGGATCAGGTGAAGCAGCAGCTGCCAGTACTACAGATGATCAGAACAAAAACAATGTCATATTTAACCAGGAATCCGGGATTATTGCGGTAAGGGCAACCCAGCGTCAACATGAATACATACAGCACTTTCTTGATGAAGTACTATCCAATGCCAAACGTCAGGTCCTGATTGAAGCGACTATAGCCGAAATAAAACTCAGTGATCGTTACCAGTCTGGTGTTGACTGGTCACTGGTAGCCAGCAACCCCTCATCAGGTGTTTCATTCTCTACGGATTTACGTGCCGATAACCTGGGACAATCACCTTTTTCTGCTTTAACCATAACCGATGCAATCAGCGGTGATCCCCTGTCCATTACCTTGAGATCACTTGAACAGTTTGGTGATGTAAAAGTGCTTTCAACCCCAAAAGTGATGGCAATTAATAATCAGCCTGCAATCCTGAAGGTAGTCGACAATATTGTGTATTTTGAAATAAATATTGATACGTCTACGTCCGAAGGTGTAACCAACACAACTTATGAAACTGAAATTAAAACAGTGCCCGTGGGATTTGTAATGTCTGTAACGCCTTTCATTAATGACAAGGATGTGGTAACCATGAATATACGCCCAACCATATCCCGGATTATTGACACTGCAATTGATCCGAATCCCGAATTTAAGCGAGTGGATGTGATCAGCGAAGTGCCGGTTATTCAAATTCGTGAAATCGAATCAGTATTAACAATAAACAGTGGTGATACTGCAATCATTGGTGGCTTAATGCAGGATAGTAAAAATGATGTTAATACAGGTATTCCGTTTTTGTCCAAGATACCATTGATCGGAGGCTTGTTCTCTTATGAAGACGACACGCGTGAAAAATCCGAACTTGTAATTTTTATACGTCCGATTGTGGTCAGGCATGCAAGCCTGACAGCAGACCTTGCTGAATACCAGAAATTTTTACCGGAAAAGATCAGCGTCGACAAGGCTGGCAAAAAAGACTAATGCTGGAGTATTTATGAGCCTGTTGCTAGACGCCTTGAAAAAAGCTGCGGATGATAAGGAGAAGAATAAAAATAGCCCACAAAACGAAAATCCGCCTTCAAAAGAAGAAACACCCGTTTCTGACAATCTCGATCTGGAATTGGAGATGGATGA
>JBFHPZ010000104.1:0-7179 GCA_041592495.1 Gammaproteobacteria bacterium
GAACAATACGCAGACGATTTTCTGGGTGTTTTAAATGAACATATTGATGATGTTGCTGTTGTTGAGAAAAAATCCAGTACTGTAGAAGAAACTTTATTGCTGTTTAATAGCGGTATGGATGTTGAAGCCATAGCAAAGCACCGCTCACTGGCGGCATCAACTATTTATACACATCTGGCAAAGTTAATCGAGCAGAAACAATTAGATCTTGTTGCTGCAACCGGCCTGGAAGATAAACAAATAAAAACTATTGAAAACGCCATTCTTGCCGATAATGAAGCGGGCATTAAGCTCACAAAGATTTATGAGTCTCTTTCAGGTGAATTTGAATATGGAGTTATTCGCTGCGTGCAGGCTGCTATGCTGATTTAGAAGTTAAGAACAATCTTTTTACCATAGAGGCCCCAGAGAACACAGAGATATTTTACTTTTATCAACAGGCTGTGTGACAGTTAATTTATAAATTTGTATTCAGTCATGAATACCCAGAGATTAACCATAAATAAACTAACATATCCACATTAATACCCTCTGTGACCTCCGTGTCCTCTGTGGTTAAGATAATGTCACAGGCTATCCCAGGCAGGATCCATCTTGAATCGCTCACCGTATTTATTCTTAAGTTCAACCAGGCGACCGCGTAATCTTTCAGCACCTTCATGACGAATATGATTCAAGGGGCCGCCACGGAAGGGTGCAAAACCGGTTCCAAATATAACACCGGCATCAACCAGTTCTGAATCTTCCACCACTTTCTCACGCATACAGGCGGTTGCTTCATTGAGTAGACGCATAATCAGGCGGTCTTCAACTTCTTTCATACTGGCGTAGCTTGCATTTTTATCTTTAACCGGTTTGCCTTTGACCCATTTATAAAAACCTTCGCCGGTTTTTTTGCCCAGTTTTTTATTATCCACCATAACATCCATTTTCTTAGGTAATGAAACATTCATGGTTTGTGAAAGAATGTTAGCTACCGAGCGACATACATCCAGGCCAACGGTATCGGCCAGTTCAATAGGGCCCATGGGCATGCCAAAATTAAGGGCGGCTTTATCGACCATTTCAGCGGGTATGCCTTCGCCAACCATTTCAACGGCTTCCAGCAGATAGGGCATAAGTATGCGATTAACCAGGAAACCGGGGGAGCTTTTCACTGGCAATGGCAACTTGTCTATTTGGCGACCAAATGCCAGTGCATTTTTCATCACCTTGTCATCGGTATTGTCGCCGCGAACAATTTCAACCAGTGGCATCAATGCCACCGGATTGAAGAAATGAATGCCCACCAGACGCCCCGGTTGTTCAAGGCAGGATGCGAGTTGTTCTAGTGGAATACTTGATGTATTTGTTGCCAGAATCGCTTCAGGTTTCATTTGAGGTTCAATGGTTTTGTAAAGGGTTTGCTTTACATCCTTGTCTTCAAAAATTGCTTCGATAATTAAATCAGCATGTTTAACACCTTCACCTCTGTGATCCGGTATCAGTCGATCCATGGCTTCACGGATGGAGCGTCTGTCCTTTTTGAATTTTTTCTGGAACATATCCAGCGAACGTTGCATGGTACCTGCGAGTGCTTCAGGCTTCTGATCCTGTACGGTTACATTAAAACCACGTATAGCACACCAGGCGGCAATATCGCCACCCATAATGCCACCACCAATGACATGGACGTGTTTTGGTTTGAAGTCACTCTTTTTACCCTGAGACTTAAGTTTTTCCTGCAAGAAAAAAACGCGTACCAGATTGCGTGCGCTGTAATTGGTAACAAGACTGGCAACCGATTCCGCTTCCTTCTTTAGCATTTCCTTCGGATTATCCATGTACTTTTGCCACAGATTAATCAGTTTATACGGGGCAGGGTAATGTTCTTTACGTGCTTTTGATGCGACCTGTTTGCGCATTTGATTGGCAATTAATGGACGCACCAGACGGTGATTCAGGATTTTATCTTTCAAGCCCTGTTCTTTTGCCTTGGGTGCATTTAATGCAAAAAAGATAGCTGCACGTTTTAACTGACGTTCCGGAACCAGATCGTCGACCAGCCCCATGCGTAATGCCTGTCGTCCCTGCAACATTCTGCCGGTCAACATGGCATCCATTGCAGCCAAAGGACCTGCTTTCTGGATGGAACGAACGGTTCCACCATATCCTGGGTGTATGCCCAGTTTGATTTCCGGCAAACCAATTCGTGTAGAACGATCATCGCACAACACACGATAATTACAGGCCAGCGCCAATTCAGTACCACCGCCCAGACAGAAGCCCTTGATCATGGCGACGGTTGTGCAATGCAGGGCTTCTATTTTATTCATGATTTCATGACCACGATTTAACATGGCCAGGGCTTCCTGCTCGTTTTTCAGGACAGTGAATTCATTTATATCAGCGCCGGCAATAAAACCATTGGCCTTGTCACTGACGAACACAATTCCTTGCGGTGAGGATTGAGCTTGTTCACTAAGGATATTATCCAGTTCGTCCAGTACTTTTTTAGTCAGGATATTTGTACTTGAACCTGCAACATCGAGATGCAACCAGCAGATGTTGTTTTCATCACGTTCAACTTTCCAGTGCTGGTATTCCATTATGCTTCTCCGCTGTTTGCAGTTTCATTAGAGTTCACTTCAATCATCATGGCGCCACCCTGGCCGCCACCAATACACAGGCTGGCGATACCACGTTTGGCATTATTACGTTTCAGTACATGGGCCAGATGTAAAACAATACGTGCGCCACTGGCACCAACCGGATGCCCAAGACTGACACCGCCACCATCAACATTTAAGCGTTCATGGGGAATTTCACCTACAGCTGATTTAAGCCCTAATACGTTTTTACAATATTCATCCTGTTTCCATGCCTCGATGCAACCAAGCACTTGTCCTGCAAAGGCTTCATTGATTTCCCAGTAATCAATATCGTCAATTGCAAGTTTGTTACGCTTTAAAAGAGGGTGCATGGCATGAGCTGGGCCCATACCCATTTCTGCAGGATCCAGTCCGGCCCATTGGCTGTCACAAATTTTTGCCAGTACAGGTAGATTATATTTTTGTACAGCTTTATCACTGGCGAGTATTAAAACTGCGGCTCCATCTGTTATCTGCGCACTATTACCAGGAGTAACCAAACCATATTTTCGATCAAAGTACGGCTTGAGTTTTGCAAGATCAGCCATATTGGAATCACGTCTTAGACCATCATCATTTATATAGGCATTACCCAGGCCATCATAAACAGGTTCAATTTCTTCAAGATATTGATTGTCCTGTGCTGCCGCCAGTCGTTGATGACTGGCCATGGCAAAGCTATCCATTTGTTCTCGTGTAATACCAAACCGATAAGCGATTTGTTCTGTTGTTTGTCCCATGGACATGCCGACTATGGGATCGGTGAGTCCACGCAACAACGCAATGACAGGTTTCAAATGAGCGGGTCGTAATTTTGCAATGGTTTTTACTTTCTGACCGATGGTTTTGGCGCTCATCATCATGCTCATCCAGTTTACCATCATGTCATTCAACAAAACCGGTGCATGACTCATTGATTCTGTTCCACCTGCCAGGACAAGATCAGAATGACCGCTGGCTATATTGTGGTAGGCGCAATCCAGTGCCTGTAATCCGGAGGCACAATTACGTTGCACTGTCCATGCGGGAACCGTTTGTGGTATTCCCAGACGTAGTGCAATAACGCGCGCAATATTAGCCTCATCAGGACCCGGCATAATGCAACCGATAATAACTTCATCGAAAGCATCGGAAGAAAAGTTTTGTCTTAACAATAAAGGCCTGCTTGCTGCAACAGCGAGGTCGGACGCAAGAAAGGGGCCCTGTTTTCCACGGGCTTTCAGAAACGGTGTGCGACTACCATCAACTATATAAACATCTCTAAATTTGCTCATACCAGTTTCCATCCTTTGTTGCTGAACTCATCAACACGTATCGCATTTTGTACAGCTTCATGCGCTGTTTTAACTCGCTCAGCTTCTTCTTGATTGATAATGTCAAGATCAACCGCTTTTTTCAATAAAGCATCGATTGACTGATGTTTAATTAAACCAATGCGTACAGCATCTCGAAGTTTACGTTCTGGCTCATCCACTTCAAGCACGCGTTTGAGAGCAAACTCCAGGCGTCCCATGGCATCTTTGGGGTCTTCAGTCCAGAAAATATCTTTGGTTAATCGATCCCGGGTATCTGAAGGCGTTAGCAACAGACGTGCAATTTCATGGCCCAATTTGTCACTTGCACCACCATAGGGTTTGGTTAATGGGAAAATAACAAAGTTGAGTATTTTGCCGACAATCGGAATAGGGAAGTTACGCATGACAGCCTTTAAGGCTTCCTGCACATTATATAGTGAGTCATCGCAGGCCCATTGCAACAAAGGTAAATCGCTGCTCTTGCTGCCTTCATCCTCATAGTTTTTCAAAACGGCAGTGAGCATGTACATATTTGATAAAGCATCCGCAAGTCTGCCGGAAATTTTTTCCTTGCGCTTCAGGCTGCCGCCCAGTATGAGCACACTGGCATCGGCCAATAATGCGAATGCCGAACTCATGCGTGTGAGTTGTTTATAATAATATTTGGCTTTGCCTTTACCGGGTGCGTTAACGAACAAGGCATAGGATAAGCCGAGCCATAAACTGCGGAAGAAATTACTGGTGATAAAGCCCATATGCTTAAACAGGGCATCATCAAATAATATTAATGACTGCTCGGCATCAGGATGATTCACTGCTTCCACTTCTTTCAATAAATAGGGATGACTGCGTAATGCGCCCTGACCAAAAACAATCATGCTACGCGTCAAAATGTTTGCGCCTTCAACAGTAATGCTGATAGGAATGCCCTGGTAAGCACGCCCCAGAAAATTATTGGGCCCCATACAGATGCCATGACCACCATGCACATCCATCGCATGATTTACAATGGTGCGCATGCGCTCGGTATGCTGGTATTTAACAATGGCGGAAACAACCGATGGGCTTTCACCAATATCCAGTGCGCTAAGTGTCAGTAAACGTGAAGCATTCATCACATAAGCATTACCGGCGATTTTTGCCAGTGCTTCTTCAACGCCTTCAAAATGACCAATTGGTATTTTGAATTGTTTGCGAATACGCGCATAAGCACCGGTATAACGCGATACATATTTACCTGCACCGGTGCTAAGCGCCGGTAAAGAAATGGAACGGCCTGCAGCCAGACAAGCCATCAACATGGTCCAGCCTTTTCCCGCATAATCTGCACCGCCAATTATCCAGTCGATGGGAATAAAAACATCCTTGCCACGAGTTGGGCCATTCATAAACATATGATTGCTGGTGAAGTGACGTTTACCGATATCGATACCTTCAATATCTGTTTTGATCAGGGCAAGTGTTATACCAAGATCAACATCTTTACCCAGTAATTTATCGGGATCATAAAGCTTAAATGCCAATCCAAGCAGGGTGGCAACGGGCCCCAATGTGATATAACGTTTTTCCCAGTTAAGACGAATACCCAGCACATCATCCTTACCCTCGAAGCTGCCTTTGCATACAACACCAGTATCAGGCATAGCACCGGCATCACTGCCTGCTTCCGGCCCGGTTAATCCAAAGCAGGGAATTTCATCACCATTGGCTAATCGTGGAAGATAATAATTTTTCTGTTCCTCTGTACCGTAACGATGCAATAGTTCGGCGGGGCCCAATGAATTAGGCACCATGATCGTGACTGCTGCGGTTATACTGCGTCCGGCAACTTTCATTACCACAGAAGAATGTCCCAATGCGGAGAATTCCAGACCGCCATATTTTTTGGGAATTATCATGGCGAAGAATTTATGTTGTTTTAGAAACGCCCATACTTCTTTTGGTAAATCATAATCTTCATTGGTGATTTTCCAGTCATCCAGCATTTTGCATAATTCTTCGACCGGACCATCCATGAATTCCTGTTCGGCCCTGGATAGTTTGGGTTTTGGCAAATCCCGGATCTTGCTGTAATCAGGGTCACCACTGAATAAATCTGCTTCCCACCAGACACTACCGGCATCCAGTGCTTCCTGTTCTGTTTTAGAAATACTGGGCATGGCTGCGCGCATGAATTTCAGTATGGGTTCAGAAATATATTTTTGTCGGATATGGGGCAGATTAAGCGGCACAACAACAATCAGGAACATGACCCATAGAATAAAAATGGTGGCTATCCCGGCAACATCCGAAAAGCTGTAGACAAGGAGAACCATACCCAGCAGCACATTCCATACTGTTTGCGGCAATCTGAAATAAGCCGCGATGCCAATAGTTACAAAAAATATTAAAAGCCAGGTTAGCATGAGCGTCTCCTACACAGACTGGTCACTAAGTTTTGACTCAGGATTGTTGGATTGATTCTTATTATTTTCATTCGTATGGTCATTGTTCGACTTATCCTGGTTTCGCTTGGCCAAAAATGCTGCCGCTTCATTTTCATCATTAAAGATAACACCATCACGATCCCATGGCATCTTGCGATAGATCGATAACTCATCGAAATCCAGAATAGGGTATTTGATAACATCGAAATAGGGAGAATAATCAAAATCCTTGGGTGTTATGAGTTTGGTATTGCGTTTGTATATTTTAAGGTTGCCATCATCATCTCGATGCAACACAGGCAGAATTGGAAAATGCACGGATGAAAATGCTTCTGCTAACATGGAAGAACACACAGTATAAGTAGGTGCACCGGGGTTATGCTCGAACAAACTCGAACGCCAGCGTTTTGGCAAAATGCCGTAGGGAAACAAAAAGCGGGCAAGATCCAGAATTTGCCTGACGTTATAATAGGTTCCCAGCTGATGGATGGCGTAGGAAATGACTTTTTGCGCATCCTGCCGTGTCAAACTGGTTGGACGACAAATACGCACATGGGAATGCCGGTATTTATCGATGTTATTGACGACTGTGCCTTCACCCAGTTGCGATTCGATAATAAGTTGATCGTTAGGTTCACCGTTAAAAAACCGTTGCAGGTATTCCCGTAATTCCGGGTCATCGATATTGTGTAAACGACCTATATAAAGTGCAGAATGGGTCCAGCAACTTAAGGTAATGGTTTTAATAATGTCACTGACACGGGAACGACCTTCAACCAGGATGACATCACCGGGGCGAATTTCATAACGCATGCGATCAAAATCGGA
>JBFHPZ010000105.1:0-7161 GCA_041592495.1 Gammaproteobacteria bacterium
GAGGCTGAATGGCAGCAGAGCGATGATACAGAAGAATAGAGTTTTCATGGCAAAAGCTTAGAGTGAATTTTTATCTTATGCAAACAAAAACGCCCCGCAGTGCGGGGCGTTTTGCATTTATAGCCGTAAAACTATTAGCAAGAATAGTACATGTCGAATTCGACAGGATGTACACACAGACGTGCACGGTGTACTTCTTCATATTTCAGATGGATGTAACCATCGATAGCGTCGTCAGTGAATACGCCACCGGCAGTCAGGAACGCACGATCCTTATCCAGTTCTTTCAGGGCTTCATCCAGTGAGAAGGCAACCTGTGGGATCTTCTTCTCTTCTTCTGGAGGCAGGTCATACAGGTTCTTGTCCATGGCGTCACCGGGGTGCAGCTTGTTCTGGATACCGTCCAGACCCGCCATCATCATGGCAGTGAATGCCAGGTAGGGGTTGGCAGTGGAATCCGGGAAGCGAACTTCAACGCGGCGGCCTTTAGGATTAGTGACGTATGGAATACGGATGGAAGCAGAGCGGTTACGGGCTGAGTAAGCCAGCATAACAGGTGCTTCAAAACCGGGAACCAGACGGCGGTAAGAGTTAACCGCAGGATTGGTCAGTGCATTCAGCGCCTTGGCGTGTTTCAGAATACCGCCGATGTAGTACAGGGCAGTTTCAGACAGGCCACCGTACAGGTCGCCAGTGAACAGGTTCTTGCCATCTTTACCCAGAGACATATGAACGTGCATACCGTTACCGTTATCACCTACCAGTGGTTTCGGCATGAAAGTCGCTGTTTTGCCATAGGCATGGGCTACGTTATGGATGGTGTATTTCAGCTTCTGAACTTCGTCCGCTTTCTTCACCAGGGTGTTAAAGCCAACACCGATTTCGCACTGGCCAGCAGTGGCAACTTCGTGGTGATGCACTTCAACTTTCATACCCATGTCTTCCAGCACCAGACACATGGCTGAACGCAGGTCTTGTAAAGAGTCAACGGGAGGAACGGGGAAGTAACCGCCTTTTACGCCTGGACGGTGACCCAGGTTACCGGTTTCAGTCTGTTCGCCTTTGCTCCACTCGGCTTCTTCGGAACCAATCTTGTAGAAAGATTCGCCCATGTCGTTTCTCCAGGCAACGCTGTCGAATACGAAGAATTCGTTTTCAGGACCAAAGTAGGCTACGTCGGCAATACCTGTAGATTTCAGGTATTCTTCTGCGCGGCGTGCAATCGAACGTGGATCGCGCTCATAGCCCTGCATGGTGGCAGGTTCGATAATATCGCAAGTGATGTTAACGGTAGTTTCTTCGCAGAAAGGATCAACCACGGCTGTAGATGGATCAGGCATCATGATCATGTCGGATTCATTGATACCTTTCCAGCCTTCAATAGAAGAGCCGTCGAACATCTTGCCTTCAGTAAAAGTGTCTTCTTCAACAGTGCTGGCTGGAACCGAAACGTGCTGTTCCTTACCGCGTGGATCTGTGAAACGGAAATCAACGAATTTGGCTTCGCTGTCTTTTAACATTTTTAAAACGTCTTTAGCGGACATTAGTAATCGCCTCCGATTGAGAATTGTTATTTACCTGGCCGGATACCCAGCCAGGCTATGAATAAGCTGTAGTCGGTAATAGAGCACAAAACATGCCATATGTATGATGCGGTAAATCATTGATTCTGGGCAGTATTGATGCAAAAAATGCACTATTATTGTGCGTATTATCCCTTGATGCCTTATTATGGTGCAGTCATCAAGAATAAAACACGTCGACCTTTCGTATATGTTCCAAGGTGTTGGCCGCCTTGAGGAGCTTTTCGTTGAGTCGATCAGCAGCTTGCAGATTATCCAGCACTGTCAGTGGTAATACAATTTCTACATTAACCAGACCATCTAAATAATGCAGGGTTATGCCTTTCATTTGACTTATTTCAGGGATATCGGCCCAGGTCTGTTTAAGCAGATCGAGCATTTCACTGCGTAATGGCAGGGTTTTGCAGCTGTGTGGGCTTTGTTCGTCATCTTCCGGGTCGATATGGACCGTCACATCGTTTATTTCGTCAAAGTTATCGGTCAGCACCTGTTCAACCGCTTCTGAAATCTGGTGGCCTTCCGATACACTCAGATTGGAATCCACAAGAATATGCACATCCACCAGTGCCTGGTGGCCCATGCGACGTGTTCTCAGCATGTGGAGTTGTTCAACACCATCTACATCCATAATTTTTTGTTTTATGGCTTCGACCTTTTCTGGTTCAAGTGCGGTATCCACCAGTTCCTGTATGGAGCTGTAGCTCAGTTCCCAGCCGATGTGTGCAATCATCACCGAAACCACGATGGCAGCAACATCATCCAGGACAGGTAAGCCCCACATGGCCCCGGCAATAGCAATGAAAACAACAATGGACGAAATGCTGTCGGTGCGGTGATGCCAGGCATTGGCGATGAGCATCTTGGATTTAATTCGGCGCGCCACTTTCATGGTGAGCTGGTACAGGGCTTCCTTGCTGATAATGGAAATGGCAGCAACAAGCAGCGCCAGTGCGCCCGGTGCTTTTAACGACGCCGGCTCTATCAGTCGTATGGTGGCATCAAGGGCTATGCCAATGGCAACCAGGATAAGAAACAGGCCAACACCAATGGTAGCCAGGGTTTCATAACGGCCATGGCCATAGGGGTGGTCTTCATCTGCATCCTGATGGGAATGCTTGGCTGCCAGCAGCACCATGCCATCACTCACCAGGTCGGAGAAGGAATGTAAACCGTCGGCAACCAGGGCATGAGAATTGGCAATAAAGCCAATAATGAGTTTGCCAATGGCGAGAATAATATTGATGAACACACCCCACAGGGTGATCTGATTGATTTCTTTCTTACGCTGTTCAAGGGATAATTCCATGGCGAGATATTGTGGTGAAGCATGACTGTGGTTGCAAGTGCAAATAGCAGTGTTACATGTTGATTATTCAATTGTTTGATCAGGAGCGTGCAAATGGCTTATCGTTTTGAAGTTGAAAATATAAAGTGTGGCGGTTGTGCCGGCACGATCCAGAAGCGCCTGCTTGAAGACAAACGTATCAGCCAGGTTAAGGTCGATATCGATAACGGCATTGTGGATATAGATGCACAGGAAGATGCCAGTGATGAATGGCGGCAATTACTGCTGAAGCTGGGTTACCCGGAAAAAGGTTCTGCCGAGGGTATGGCAGCGGCGGCGGCCAAGGCCAAGTCGTTTGTCAGTTGTGCCATTGGGCGTGTTGATCAGGCCATGCACAAGGATAAGTGATCTCTGGGTCCAACGTCATTACTACGGACTCCTCGGCAACGGCTCCTGCGTTGCGCTACCTCCTGCCTCCATGCAGTCGTGTCCTTCGCCCTTTGGACCAGGCAAAGCCTGTTAAAATCACTCCTTGCAATTTTTCCGGCGTGTTTCTGGCCGGAATCCACGTATTCAATGACTAGATTCCCGCCAGAAACCTGCAGGAATGACGAGGCTTACTGGTCGCCCACTTCCACGGTAATAATCACCTCATCACCCTGTTCCAGGGTTTTAACCACCTTGTGACCATTAATGCGACACCATGCGGGAATATCGCTGAGTGCACCGGGATCGGTGCATACGACTTCCAGTGTATCGCCCGGTTTTAATTCATTAACTTTGTTCTGAGTACGTATGACCGGCATAGGGCACAGCAGTCGACGGGCATCCAGTTGATGGTGACTCATACGTACCATGACTCCTGCATGTCACTGGCTTTTATCGGACAAACATCCAGTGTGCGGGATTCCCCATTGGGTCGACGTGTTTCAACCTTGACCGAATCCGCATTCTTGCCCTGGGAAAATCGTGCAGCAATGCGGCTGGCAAATTCAAGATCCGCATCATTGGCTATGCCATCCACCAGAACCAGCGGCCCCGGATGGCTGGTGGTCTTGATGGAGATAAAACTTTTCGCATAACCCTGAAGGAATTTATTTTCCCCCTCTTCACGTCCCACAATCAGCTTAAAGTTGGCAGAGGGTCGAATGTGGCGGCCTACTTTTAGTAGCATGATGTCATCCATTTCATAATCGCGATGTCCCCTCGCCTGCCATAAATCCACCAGCTTTTTTGAATAATTTTCATCAGTGAGAAAGCAGCAACCACCGGCCGGGCTGGCATAATCCGTAAAGCCATATTTTGCAGCCAGTGAAATCTGTGGCTTGCGATTGCGGCCACTGAAGTCAAACAGTTCATCGCGGTTCACCCAGCCTTCCCGTTCCGGCAAGGTGGGCGGCAGGTTCTTAGCGCATAAAGGGCGAAGCAACCGATCATCTGCGCCGGATTCTCGTGCCACCACAGGCATGGTGTCCTTGCGTTGTGACATGGGGCGTTGGCCAATGACTTCGCCGGTAATGATAAAGTCAAAACCATTTTCCTCAATCCATTGCTGCGCCTTGTGTACCATGAATATTTTGCAATCCAGGCAGGGATTCATGTTGGCGCCATAACCGTGTTTGGGATTCAGTAACACATCCTTGTACTCATCGACTATGTCTACAATGTGTAATTTGATGCCCAACTGTTCCGCTACCCACAGGGCGTTGTTGCGTTTGGGTTTTGCCTTGTCTTTTTTGCGAATGGCATGGGTATGGCCTTCGACACAAAAACCGGTGAAGAAATTAATGCCTTCGACATGGACGCCCTGTTCCAAAATAGCTTTGGTCGCCAGTAAGGAGTCGAGGCCTCCGGAAATGAGGGATACTGCTTTGCGTTGGGTCATTGAATACAACAAAAATTAACCTGGGGGCAGCTATTTTAGCAGTGAAAGATACGGATTGGCGAATCGTAAGAAACAATGAAAAAAGCCACTGTGTTCAGTGGCTTTAGGGGTGAATCTTTAAATTGGTGTTTATGCTTTACGTTTTTTAGCCAGGCCAAACAGGCCGACGAGGCCAGTCAACATAAGGGGCAAGGCCGCAGGAATCGGCACCGCAGATACATTGACCATGTTCTCCATGGAGATGGCCAGTGAATAGGTACCGGCATTTAGCATTGAAGTGGACGTGCTGAATGACTGGCTTAAAATTGATGTGCCATCCAATCCGACGGTAGTCAAGGGAGGATTTAGCGCCCAGGACCAGCTTTGCAAACCATTTGTAAGGGAAATGTCGACTGACATTGAAGCAATCCCTGCGCCGTTACCTGTAACTTCCAGATAATTATCCAGCAGGAAACCAAAGTTCAGAGACGTGGTTTGAGATAATGATAAAGATGCATTCATGGTGTTAGAACCCGCTGCATAAGCAAAACCATTATCTATACCGGCTTCGGCAATGGATGAAGCGGAGCCGGAGCCAGTCAAAATAGTATTGTTGGAGACTCTTGCATCACCGTATATAAAAGGTGATGTGGTGGAGAAATGCGTATAGAACTGGTTATTCCAGCTGCTGCAAGCGCCAATACAGCTTGCATTGGCATCAGTTAAATCAACACTGGCGGCATTATTGCCGGTATCGTCAGCTGCTGCGCTATTGGAAAAAGTGAATCCACTCAGGCTGATGGTGCCATTTTGGGCTGTGATACCGAAGTTAGAAATTTCAGTGATGGAAGCTGCGTAAATGGTTGCAGCCTGTGTATGCGCTGAAAATGCCAGTCCCGCCAGAAATATTCCGGTTGTGATAGCTTTCTGTGCCAGTTCCATTGTTTCTCCCATTCTCATATGTTTATTTTTATTTTCACAGCAAAATCCAATTCAGTCTGTGCCTTTTGCTACAAGACGACTTAAAAAAGTCGATAAAACGCAAATTAACAGGTTATAGATTGCAAATTTTAAGCCATGAATGGGAAATAATGCGCTTTTCAATGGGTTAGCAATTTTAAGTGGTGAAACTGCCCCAGAAATATAGCCATAAAGTGTAAGTATTTATGGAGAATTGATGGTAAATCGTTAAGTTTCTCGACATTCGATCTGATTAGTTTATTAGCCGGGAACCCTGTTTGATGGGTAATACACGGTTATTATCACTAAGTAGCTTGAAGGCGTGTTGGGAGCCGGATTGGCTCCAGAGCTCCAGTGCTTCCAGTGGCATTAAAGTCTGTTCCTGCCGTATGTTATGCAATACATCCATCAGCTGAATAAATTGTCGGGATAATTGCAAATAAAGATTGGAAAAAGCCTGTTTCAGAATTTCACTTAATTGCTGATAGGCATTGCGTCCCAGATCTACATAATAATTTACACTGACCAGTCGTTTACTGGCGGTTTGGGGAAATAAGCCTGCAACCAACAGGCATTGGTCGCCAACGTCCCTTAACGCCGCCTGCCGTGCATAACCCATCAAGTTCAGGCTTTGCAAAAACTCCGTTGCCATCACCTTGCTTGCCAGGTCGTTATTACTGGTGAAACGGATTAAGGTGAAAATCAGGTAGCTTTCAAGTTCTTCATCCAGCGAACAGTGGCAGCGGTCTTCGGCATGTTTTACAACTTTCTTCCAGTGGGAAGTAATTGTAGGTTCAAGCAATATCTTGTCAGCCATGCGTCCTCCAGAAATTAGATTCCACCTTTTTTATATAGAACATCTCAGGCTGAATAGAAGCAACTAAAGTGCATGATATAGTCGTAACGTTTATACTTGCGCGTTCAAAAAATAGAACCAGAATGTGTATGACATACGATATCTCGACATTTCAGGGGCTGATCCTGGCCCTGCAGGATTATTGGGCAAAACAGGGCTGCGCCATTTTGCAGCCACTGGATATGGAAGTCGGTGCCGGCACCTTCCACCCCGCCACCTTTTTGCGCGCCATTGGTCCCGAACCCTGGCGTGCCGCCTATGTGCAACCCTCCCGCCGGCCCACCGATGGCCGCTATGGTGAAAATCCCAATCGCCTGCAGCATTATTACCAGTTTCAGGTGGTGCTGAAGCCATCACCGGATGATATTCAGGAGCTGTATCTGGGTTCCTTGAAAGCACTGGGCTTTGATCCCCTGGTAAATGATATTCGTTTTGTCGAGGACAACTGGGAATCCCCCACCCTGGGTGCCTGGGGTCTGGGCTGGGAAGTCTGGTTGAATGGTATGGAAGTCACCCAGTTTACCTATTTCCAGCAAGTCGGTGGTCTGGAATGTAGACCGGTTACCGGCGAGATTACCTATGGTCTGGAACGTCTGGCCATGTATTTACAGAA
>JBFHPZ010000106.1:0-7160 GCA_041592495.1 Gammaproteobacteria bacterium
GCCTGGGTATTCTGGTGCTATCCATCAGTTTTGTTTTTTGTCTGGCGTATCTCTATGGAATGCCACTGTTTTATGATCAAACAACAGTGATTCCAATGGCATTCACTACTGCATTGGGTTTTATGTTTCTAGCATTATCTATTCTGGCCTTTGCAAAGAACGCTTATCCATTACGTTATTTCATCGGCAATTCTACACGAAGTTTATTGCTTCGGTTCATGCTCCCACTTTCCGCCTTGTCCGTTGTATTAGGTGGTGCAACGATTTTAATTCAGGAAGAAATATCAACAATTAATCCGGCAATTATTTCAGCAGCATTGATTGCATTAATGATCTTGGTGACAGGATTCATCACTGCTGTTGCTGCTAGATATGTCAGTCAGGAAATTGATAACTCAAAGGAGCTTGCCAAACAGGCCAATGAAGTTCTGAGAGAAAGTGAAGAACGTTTCCGGGTATTGTTCGAATACGCGCCTGATGCAATGTTTATGCATGATTACAACGGCGTTTTTGTTGCTGGAAACAAATATGCAGAAGATCTCACGGGCTATGCACTTAAAGACATTATCGGTAAATCATTTGCAGACTCTGGACTTATTCCGGAAAAGAATTTACCAGGCTTATATAAGTTATTAGAACTAAGCTGTGCGGGCGAGCCTGTTGGACCGGAAGAACTGACTATTATTAAACGTGATGGCAGGCAAGTATATACAGAAATCAATACACTTCCTGTCGTGGTAGGCGGTCGTAAGTTAATACTAGGGATTGCACGTGATATTACCCAGCGTAAACAGGCAGAAAAATATTTAGAAGAAAGTGAAACAAAATTTCGCAGTATTTTTAATCAGACTTTTCAGTTGGCGGCTATTGTTGATCTTGAAGGGAAATTGCTTGATGTTAACCAGACTGCGCTTGATTTTATCGGCGAAAAAAGAACGAATGTTATCGGTAAGCCATTCTGTGATACACCCTGGTGGCGGCATAGCGAAGAATTGAGAGCATGGCTTAACGAAAGCATGTCAAGAGCGGCTAAGGGTGAGATTATTCAGCGTGAAGTATCTCACTTTTCAAAACAGGGTGAGCTTCACTGGTTTGATTTTTCCCTCAAGGCAGTGATTGATGATAAGGGAAGTCCGCTGTATCTGATCCCTGAAAGCAGAGATATTACCCTACATAAAAAAGATGAGCTTAAACTACTTCATCTGGCACAGCGAGCGGAAGCTATGCTGGATTTGCCTCGCATAGCTGAACAACAGGATGAATCAGCCTTCCTGCAACAGGGTCTGGAGCTTATTGAGACGCTCACCGGCAGTAAGGTAGCCTTTATTCATTTCGTTAACGTTGATGAAGAAAGCATTGAATTGGCTGCCTGGTCGCAACGTACTCTGGAAAATTATTGTAAAGCAAAATTTGATAAGCACTATCCTGTCAAGGAAGCAGGCATTTGGGCAGACGCTCTGCGTAAGCGCTATCCGGTAATAATCAATGATTATGCCAGCTATCTCGACAAACGCGGCTTGCCTGAAGGCCATGCTGAGCTGAAGCGATTAATTAGTTTGCCGGTTATTGAGAATGGCAAGGTGGTCATGTTGACGGGCGTTGGGAATAAAGAAACAGACTACACCGACATGGATGTGGAAACGGTACAGCTCATTAGCAATGAAATATGGCGTATAACCCAGTATCGTCAAAATAGCGTTGCCCTGGCTTCCAACGAGTCCAGGTACAGGGAGCTTATCGAAAAAATGAGTGATGCTGTGGCCGTGTATGCACCAGTGGATGATGGGAAGGATTTCGTCTTTCAGGAATACAATCATGCTGCGGAAAAAATCGGAGGCTTGCTGCGTGAACAGGTCATCGGTCATCGCATTACTAAAGTATTTTCATTTGTTAAGAAACTGGGTTTGCTGGAAGTGTTTCGGCGTGTATGGCATACAGGTCAGCCGGAAGAATATCCTGTGCATTGGTATCGTGACAATCAGACCATCTTGTTTCTGGAAAGTTATGTGTACAAACTTCCCAATGGCGAGCTTGTTAGCATTCACAAGGATGTTACCGAGCGCACTCAAATAGATGAAAAGATGCGCAAGCTGGTGCAGGCAGTGGAACAAAGCCCGGAGAGTATTGTTATTACTAATCTGGATGCAGAAATTGAATATGTGAATAAGGCATTCTTAACTGCCACCGGATATGCCTCGGAAGAAGTTATTGGCCAGAATCCGCGCATATTGCATTCGGGTAAAACGCCACGGAAAACATACCAGGCAATGTGGGATGCATTGTCGAAAGGTCAAACCTGGAAAGGCGAATTCTGTAATAAACGCAAGAGTGGCGAAGAATATCTTGAATTTGCAATTATTACCCCGATGACTAATGCCGATGGAACGATTACTCATTATGTGGCCGTCAAGGAAGACATTACCGAGAAAAAACGTCTTGGTCAGGAGCTGGATAACTATCGTTATCATCTTGAAGAACTGGTTACAAAACGAACTGAAGAGTTAGCCCAGGAACAAAAGCGAGCAGAAGAAGCCAATAAGGCAAAGAGCGATTTCCTGGCCAATATGAGTCATGAAATTCGAACACCCATGAATGCAATTGTCGGGCTCACGCATATTTTGCTGCATTCTAATCCCAGCGCTGAGCAGTCTGAACGACTTGGCAAAATTAGTTCTGCTGCCGGTCATTTGCTTTCCATTATCAATGATATTCTGGATATTTCCAAAATCGAAGCTGGGAAATTAAATCTTGAACAATCAGATTTTAATCTGCACGCCTTATTTGATCATATTAGGTCCTTATTAAGTGAACAGGCAAGAAATAAGGGCTTATTAATTGAGGTGGATAGAGATGATGTGCCAGCCTGGTTAAGAGGAGATTCTATTCGCATTCGACAGGCGTTGCTTAATTATGTGGGTAACGCCATAAAATTTACTAAAGCAGGCACCATCTATATGCGTGCCAAAAAGCTGGAAGAGCATGCAGATGAATTACTTGTGAAGTTTGAAGTGCAAGATACCGGTATAGGTATCGAAGGCTCAAAGTTGAAAAGTCTGTTTGAGGATTTTGTGCAGGCCGATGCATCAACCACCCGCAAGCATGGCGGCACAGGTCTTGGTCTGGCGATTACACGACGGCTGGCACAGTTGATGGGTGGTGAAGTGGGTGTCACAAGCCAGCCCGGCAAGGGAAGTACCTTCTGGTTTACAGCAAAACTGCATCGTGGTCACGGCATTATGCCAACTGCAGTAGAAGTCGATACTGCTAATGCCGAAAGCCAGCTGCGAAATCAATACAAAGGTGCACACATTCTGCTGGTTGAAGATAACGCTATCAATAGGGAAGTGGCATACGAGTTGTTAAGTGGTGTTGGTGTGATGGTTGATATGGCCGAAAGCGGCAGGCAGGCAGTGAACAAGATGAAGGAAGCAGATTATGATCTGGTGCTGATGGATGTGCAGATGCCGGAAATGGATGGACTGGAAGCCACTCGATTGATTCGCACCATGAAAGGTTTTGAGATGCTTCCTGTTCTGGCCATGACTGCCAATGTTTACACTGAAGATCGTAAAGCCTGTATAGATGCCGGTATGAATGACTTTGTCGCAAAGCCGGTTGACCCTGAAAATCTGTTTTCGATGCTTGTAAAATGGTTACCAGAAAGTTTAAAGAAAGATCTTAATGATGCTCGCTTTCATGAGTCGCTTAATAACATGGACGGCTTAAATGTTAAGACAGCCCTTCGAGTTGTTAATGGCGATGCCGCAGACTATCAACGGTTGCTTTGCCAATTTGATGTTTCCCATGGTAATGACATGGATGTGGTCGAGGAATATCTTGATCAAAAAGATATCGAGAAAGCACTTCAGGCGGTTCATGCTCTGAAGGGAGTTTCGGGAACCCTGGGGTTGACGAATTTGCAGGATGCCGCAAGGATGCTGGAAGAAATATTACCTTGTTATGATCACAATAACGAAGCCGAAATATTGCGACTGATAAACGTTATAAAGAGCGAACAAAATAAATTACATAAAGCAATAGTTCACATGACCCCGATAGAGACAACTGAACCTCATCGGGATATGGACCCTGATAGAGTGCAGATGCTATTGGAGCATCTTAAACAGTTATTGGCAGAGGATAATGCGGCCGCTAACGAACTGTTCCTGAAGTCACGAGTTGAGCTGGGTAATGCATTTGGGACTATGATGGAAGCATTTGAACAACAGCTTTTTGCATTCAATTATCAGGCGGCGCTGGAAATACTTGATAGAATTTTTGCTGATCATGAAAAATCTTTGACGCTATTACCGGCCGATAGTGTAAATCCCGGAAATAAAGCAGATGTGATCGATGTTACTGTCCTGACCAGTGTGTTGGGTGAAGATGTTAGTTTGCAACAAACATTCCTGAAGAAGTTCGTGCCACAAGGCGAAAATATTATTGCAGAAATAAATAGCGCGTTAGGTGATCAGGATGCCAAACAAGTGGCATTTCTTGCGCATAAATTGAAATCATCTGCACGTATAGTTGGTGCAAATGCCGTTGCTGATTATTGTCAGGAGCTGGAACTGGCAGGCAAAGATTCGGATTGGTCAAGAATAGAAGAGCTATGCCAAAAACTAAATTCTTCTATGGTCCTGGTAAAGGACTATATCGGAAAGATATGAGGCATTTGTTATCGTTTCAGAACCGGATGCTGCTGCTGATTTCGAATGTCCTGTTTAGTACAGGGCATTCTTGGTGTTAAAAACTGGCTACCATCTGTACAGATAATTTACGATCTTCAAAATCTGGTTCGGCGGTTTCGGTGCCAAGATAGTTATAGTATTCAATTTTAAAATGCAGATATTCATCCAGAATAAATTTGCTGGCCAGCGTTAAGCGTTCAAGCTTTGCCACATTGAAACCGTTCACAGGATCATCCGGGTCCGCGATGGCGCTGTAGTCCGGCTTCCATTCTTCGTAACGCAGAAACAGTTCAATCGGATTAATATCTACAAGTAGACTAACATGGTAGCCGGATTCATCAGCAGGCCCTGTTGGCGTGCCATCTCCCAATGTCATGATGCTTTCATTATCCAGTTCAATTGCTTCGATGCTTAATTCGGCAATGCCCACGCGCAATGCCATATCCAGCGCCAGGTGGCGGCTGCGCGAATGCATGCGTGAATCCATGTCGTGAATGGTTGATACGCCAATGGTGAAATTCTGTTTTGATGAATAACCGATGCGTGAACCCAGGCCGCTGCCATTATCGGTCATTAAGGAATTAGTCCAGAACAGGGTGTATTCAATGCCCGAGGTTGTGGCGCCATACATGCGTAAACCATCACCGTTCAGGCCACCATCAAGAATACGATCCGTGGTGAGTGGGGCTGTAATGCTGGGGCGATCAGGGGCGGCAAAATAATTGTAGTCATTTGCAAATGGTATATCGAAACGTCCCAGTTGCAGATGAAACCCCGGGTCTTCATAGAGGTTGCCACGAACCGGAATGTTATGGTCGTAAATATGGTAATCAAGAAATGCCACGCCTACTTCAGCGGCGTCTTCAGTCCAGACCAGCGCAGAGGATATGGCAAAGTGTTTTGCTTTGTCATACACAATGTCCAGTTCCAGAGCCCCCGGGTCAAAAGGGGTTTCACTATTGTCCGTGGTGTGCAAGGTGATATCAAAAAATCCGGAAAGAGTTAAGCTGTCATCGGCGTGCATTGCTGATGCGGGGTTATCGGATAAGGCATTAATTTGATCCTGGAGCTCTTCCAGCTTTTGTTGTAATGCCTGTATTTGTTGCTGATCAGTTTCTTCGGCATACACGGCAGACATGCTTTGTGTGATTAAAAAGCTGGTAATCAATGTTGTTCTGAGAAGGAGTTTCATATCAATATCATCAGTTGTTGTTTGTTTTATGTTTGAAGAAGTATAGCTATTCAGTATCCATATTTATTGATTTAGATAAGTTTGTAATGCCGGGAATGTAAGAAGCCGGTTGTCTTACAGAAGGTTTAGTCCGTGGAGTCCTGATCACAACTGATAATGGCTTCTATTCCCTTGTCAGAATGGGGTAAAAGCCTGATCTGCAGATTATTAATATCTGCGAGTTGTTTGGCAATACTCAAGCCAAGACCTGTACCACCGGTTTCTGTATTTCGTGATTGCTCCAGGCGATAAAAGGGACGAAAAACAGCATCCAGTTGATCCACGGGAATGCCGGGGCCGTAATCACGAATGCTGATGGTCATGCGCCCCTGACTGCAGGTATAACTAACATCCACTGGCTTGTTTTCGCTGTAACGCACCGCATTTTCCAGCAGGTTTACAACGATGCGTCTCAAGGCAAGCGGATTGTTAATAATCTTGCAGGGTGTTGACGGTTGCCAGTTAATAAGGGCTCGCCCCCTCCTGGCGCAATTGACGATATCGTTTAACATATCGCATATTTCGATTTCCTGTTTATCACCACGTTCCAGTATTCTGCTCAACTCCAGGAACTGACCTATCAGGCAGTTCATTTGTTCGATGTCACCTTTCATGCCATCAATTAGAACTGTGTCGCTATCAGCCGGTAACATTTCCAGCGCCAGTTGTAACCGGGCAAGAGGCGTTCTTAAATCATGTGATATACCCGCGAGCAAAGTGGTGCGATTAGTTAACAGCTCCTGAACCTGTACCGCCATTTCATTAAAACTGTGTGCAAGGGTAACCAGTTCTTCTGGTCCGGATTCAGGAACCAGTTCTGGTTGCTCGCCACTACCAATTTGTTTTGCGCCCTGTGCCAGTAATTCAAGAGGTGTTACCAGGTGGCGTACCAGAACGGCGGCCGTTGCCAGTGTTGCCATGCTTCCAACAAACAGGAGCAGCATCAGCACCAGGGGTGGCTGTGCATTAATATGTGAACGGGGAAATCCAACAAATATGGTTTTATCCTGAACAGGAATACCCGCCCAATACCAGTCTTCACCCGTTTCATTTTTCGAAAGCTTAAGCTTGATGGTTTGTCCTGTGCGAAGACTCAAGGCATCTTCAAGGAAATAATAATAGGGAAGGGATTTGTAACTAACCGGTTGTAAATTTTCGCCATTGCCAATACGCAAATTATAATCCTGCTCCAGATTACTCATATATTGTCCCCTGTCATTACATGAGTGAGTGATCCA
>JBFHPZ010000107.1:0-7157 GCA_041592495.1 Gammaproteobacteria bacterium
CACCGAGCAGGATAGATTTGCCGGCACCGGTTTCACCGGTTAATGCAGACAATCCCTGTTTAAATTCCAGATCCAGGTGATCAATGATGGCAAAGTTACGGATGCGTATATGTTGCAACATAGGTGTGATCGTTCGGATTAAAGTTGTTCGCTCCAGCGCAGTTTGGCGCGGAGAATTTCATAGTAATCATAATTCGCCGGATGAATCAGGTGAACCGAGTTGGCTTTACGGGTGATGTGAATTTTGTCACCCATTTTGACATCGTAGGCCAGTTGACCATCAAACGAGACTTGCGTTGTAGATTGCTTGTTTTCACCAATGACGATTTCCACGTCACTGTCCGCATTCACCACCAGTGGTCGATTAGAAAGCGTATGCGGGCAAATGGGAACCAGTACCATGGCATCCAGTGTTGCATGGAGCAAGGGGCCGCCACTGGATAAGGCATAAGCAGTGGAACCGGTAGGTGTGGACACGACAATACCATCGGCACGTTGAAAATTGACAAACTGGCCGTTGATATAGGTTTCGAATTCAATCATGCGCGCCACATCCTTGATGTGGATTACCACGTCATTAAATGCTGTAGCTTCATGTATAACCTGGCCATCACGTACCACCTGTGCATTCAAAAGGAAACGTGTTTCGTCAACGTATTTACCATGGAGTATTTCATCCAGTCTTTCGAGCATCTCGTCCGGTGATATATCCACCAGAAAACCAAGACGGCCAAGATTGATGCCAAGAATCGGCAGAGGGTAGTCAGAAAGGGAACGCACGGCACTGAGAAAAGTACCGTCACCACCAATGACAATGGCGAGATCACACTTGCGTGCCAGTGTCTGGCGATCAACCACCGGAACACTTTTATCCAGTATGCCTTCGGCGCTGGTATCGAGAAAAATCTCAACGGGATGATCAGCGAAGTAATCGCACAGGGTTTTTAAGGTGTTGCTGACAGCTTCATCTTTATTCTTGGCAATGATGCCGATTTTTTTTATTTTCATGGCTGAGCAATAGTACCGATCAAAAATTTAGTTACCATAGCTTAGTGGGAATGGGCTTTTTCAACAAGCTCATACAACAGGCTAAGTGCATCGCGTGGCGCAAGATTATCCACATCGATTTCCTGTAACTTCTCTACCAGGGGATGGGGATTGTTATTGAATAACTCCAGCTGGCCGGTGGTTTGTTCAATGAATTTTTCGTGTACACCGGCGGACTGTCGTTCCAGTTTGTAGAGTTTTTTGCGCGCGCTTTCAATGACCGGTGCCGGCACGCCTGCCAGTTTGGCAACCTGAATACCGTAACTCTGGCTGGCCGGGCCCTGTTTGACATTGTGCATGAAGACAATGGAATCGCCATGTTCAACCGCATCCAGATGGATATTTTTAACGCTGGAAATTTCATCCACCAGGGACGTTAATTCGAAATAATGGGTGGCAAACAGGGTAAAGGAACGACTCTGTTTTGCCAGGTGTTCGGCACAGGCCCAGGCCAGGGACAGACCATCAAAGGTACTGGTGCCGCGACCGATTTCATCCATCAACACCAGGCTTTTCTCCGTGGCGTTATTGAGAATGTTGGCGGCTTCGGTCATCTCTACCATGAACGTGGAGCGGCCACTGGCCAGGTCATCGGACGCACCGATACGGGTAAAAATGCGATCAATGGGGCCGATAACGGCACGTTTCGCTGGCACATAGCTGCCGATATGGGCCAGCAATACAATCAGTGCCGTCTGACGCATATAGGTAGATTTACCGCCCATGTTGGGGCCGGTGATCACCAGCATGCGTTGCTGGTCGTTGAGTTTGCAGTCATTGGCCACGAAGGGAGCATTGCTCACCTGTTCGACCACCGGATGACGACCGTCTTCAATGGTGATGCCGCAGCGACCCTGGAATTCCGGCTGACAATAATTCAGGGTATCGGCCCGTTCCGCCAGGCAACAAATACTGTCCAGTTCCGCCAGACCGGTTGCACATTGCTGCAAGGGCAGTAAATCGATCAGGAGTTTTTCCAGTAACTCATCGTACAGGGCTTTTTCCTTGGCCAGGGCGCGTTCACGGGCGCTGAGGATTTTATCTTCGAAGGCTTTCAATTCAGGTGTAATGTAGCGTTCGGCGGATTTCATGGTCTGGCGACGAATATAATCCGCCGGCGCATGTTCCGCCTGGCTGCGGGTGAGTTCGATATAGTAGCCATGCACCCGGTTGTAATTCACTTTCAGGTTGGCGATGCCGGTGCGTTCCCGTTCCCGCTGTTCAAAGTCGATGAGGAATTGATCCGCATGCTGGCTCAGGTTGCGCAGTTCATCGAGTTCGGCGTCATAGCCTTCAGCAATCACACCGCCATCACGAATCAACATGGGCGGGTTTTCGATTATGGCCTGTTGCAACAGGGATTGGGTGTCGGGGTGTTCGGCAATACTGGTCGCGAGCTGTTGCAGGTAATGCGCCGGCAAGTCGCCCAGCCGGGCCTGAATGTCAGGCAGGACGGCCAGGGACTGGCCAAGGGTGTACAGGTCACGGGGACGTGCCGATTTAATGGCCACTCGCGCCAGGATGCGTTCGATATCACCGATCTGTTGTAAATGGCTTTGCAGATCGCCGAAGGCATGATGTTCCAGCAAAATTTCGATCGCCTTAAGGCGTAATGTTAACTGTTCTTGGTCGCGCAAGGGGCGATTGAGCCAGCGGCGCAGGCAGCGACTTCCCATGGCGGTGGTGGTGTTGTCGATGATGGAAGCCAGTGTGTTGTCTGTACCGCCGCCAAGGTTGTATTCCAGTTCCAGATTTTTACGGCTGGCGGCATCCAGCAACACCGCATCTTCGCTGCGTTCCAGTTTGAGCCCGGTGATATGGGGCAGGCGGGTGCGCTGGGTGTCTTTCACATATTGCATCAGGCAACCCGCCGCCATCACCGGGGTGATTAAGCCATCGCAACCAAAACCACTGAGATCACGGGTGCCGAATTGTTCGGTGAGCAGGCGTGTGGCGGTATCCAGTTCAAAATACCAGGGCGGTTGGCGACGCAGGGCTTTGAGGCCGGTCAGGGAACGATGCAATGCGTCATCTTCAGCAATTAACAGTTCAGCGGGTTTCAGGCGCTCCAGTTCGGTATTCAGGTGTTCCCGTGAGTTGAGTTGCTGCACACTGAAACGGCCGGAAGTGATATCCAGTGCCGCCAGGCCAATGTCGTCTTTGATGGAGCATACAGCAGCCAGCAAATTATCCTTGCGCTCTTCCAGCAGGTTGTCTTCTGTCACTGTACCCGGTGTCAGGATACGCACCACCTTGCGTTCCACCGGGCCCTTGCTGGCAGCGGGGTCACCAATCTGTTCGCAGATGGCAACCGACTGACCCTGCTTGATTAAACGTGATAGATAATTATCCGCTGCATGGTAGGGCACGCCGGCCATAGGAATGCTTTCGCCATCGGATTTGCCGCGGGCCGTCAGGGTAATGTCGAGTAACTGAGCCGCCTTGCGGGCATCATCAAAGAACAGTTCATAGAAATCCCCCATGCGATAAAACAGTAGGATGTCCGGGTGTTCGGATTTGATGCGCAGATATTGCTGCATCATGGGGGTGTGGTTACTGGCTGCTGTCATGGGCGAAGAGTTTACTGGGTTCTTCCGCTTGAGGTAAAGAGTGTCACTGAGTCCATACCCGTTTCTATGTGAGCCGTATGCCAAATAAACGCTGTAGCACCTGCTATATTTAACAAAGTGATAGAGGTTGATGTGAGTTAAGGCGATGGATACAACTGATCATGGATGATACATCGCCCTTGATGCAGATGTTTCATAAAGCCAGAGCATGAATACTCAACAACGTAAACTATTAAGTACTTATGTTAAGTATATCCTGATAGCCCTGATTATCGTCGGTAGTGCAGCGATATTTCAGATCGAATATATCTATGGTGCATTAAGGCCTGAGTTCTTTGTTATTCCACTGCTTGTTGCAACCTTTCTGGGAGGTCTTCTCGCCCGAACTGCGGTATTGAAGCTGCAGCTTAAGCAACAAAGTGAACAGTTTCGGGCCATTGCCGATATGGCTCAGGAGTTTTCCTATTATCGCGATGTTGATGGTTACTATGTTTATGTCACCCCTTCTTGCGAAAACATTACGGGTTACAAACCAGAAGAGTTTTATCGGCTTCCATCATTGATGAACGAGTTGATTTACAAGGATGATCAACAGTCCTGGTTTAAACACATTAAAAAAATAAATGCAGGGCAAGAGCAAGACAACTTTGACATCAGAATTGTCGCCAGGAATGGAGAGATTATTTGGCTCAGCCATATTTGTGCACCGGTTTTTGATGAACATGGAAACCAGGTGGGAGTTCGGTCAACCAATCTGGATATTACGGAACGCAAGCGATATGAAGAAAAAATCCGGGAACTGGCGCTGTATGATCCCTTAACCAACTTGCCAAATCGTCGATCCCTGGAAAATGAGCTGGCACAATATATTTACACAGGATCAGAAGCCGAAGCCTTCTCCCTGTTGTTTCTTGACCTCAGTCGATTCAAAAACATCAACGACAATTTCGGCCACTCCTTTGGCGATCGGTTGCTGGGAGAGATTGCCAGGCGTCTCAGTTATATTGATGATCGTCTGTTCCTGAGTCGATTTGGTGGCGATGAGTTTGTGCTTCTGGCGCCCTTTGCAAAAAATGATGCTGATGCGATTAGGGTCGCTACACAGGTCATTGACCTGGTCGAACAAACCATTGATCTCGATGGTGTCGAATTGCATGTTTCCGGCAGTATAGGTATAGCGATTTATCCCCGTGATGGACATGATCCGGAAACCCTGATCAGTCGCGCCGATGCAGCAATGTACAAAACCAAGCTTGATGGTCGAAGTCGCACCGCAGTCTACTCGGATTCATTAGGCGATCAGCTACAGCATTTTGTTTCCACCGAAAACCGGATCCATAAGGGCCTGGAGAACAATGAGTTCCTGGTGTATTACCAGCCGAAAGTCGATTTAACGACCGGAAAAATTATGGGCCTGGAAGCACTTATACGCTGGATGCATCCGGAGCAGGGTATGATTATGCCCGGTGAATTTATTCATGTTGCAGAAGAAACCGGGCAGATAGCAAATATAGGGAATTTTGTGTTCAACCAGGTGATTCATGACCTTAAGCTTATGGTGGCGGAAGGTGTGGCGGTGCCGGTAGCGATTAATATGTCGGCGCGGCAATTTTCCAGTAATGTTTATTGCGATCACTGGTTTGATATCCTGCGCCAGTATGATTGCGATCATTCCATGATTGAACTGGAAGTCACCGAGCAGGTTTTTCTGGGTGACATAGATCGAGCATCGAGACGTCTGCAGGAATTCCGGGACTTTGGCCTCAGTATTGCGCTGGATGATTTTGGCACCGGTTACTCATCGCTGAATTACCTGAAACAGTTGCCTATCGATACCCTGAAAATTGATATGTCATTTGTCAGGGATCTCAAGCGCAATAATCGTGCACATTCTATTATGAAATCCATTGTTCAAATGGCCCATGATCTGGGATTAAAAACGGTGGCGGAAGGTGTTGAAATGGAGGATCAGGAAGTCCTGTTACGCAGTATGCATTGCGACTATGCCCAGGGTTATTTGTTTTTCCGGCCCATGCCAGCTGAAGATGCTTTTAAATTATTGAGAACACAATATCAAAATGACGCCATTAAGTTGTGATGACCTCAAGGGCTGTGCCACTAATCTGGTTAACCAGCTGATCACCCGCCATCTTAAACTTGCCACCGCGGAATCCTGCACCGGTGGCTGGGTGGCAAAACTGATCACCGATGTGGCCGGCAGTTCAGCCTGCTTTGAATGTTCCCTGGTGACCTATAGCAATCAATCCAAGCAGGAATTGCTGGGTGTTCCAAAACAAACCTTGCTGGAGGCAGGTGCCGTCAGCCAGAATACCGTCAAGGCGATGGTGCTAGGGTTGCTGGATCGCTGTTCGGCTGATGTCGGCGTCGCTATCAGTGGTATTGCAGGCCCCGGAGGAGGTACGGATGAAAAACCGGTGGGCACCGTATGGCTGGCCTGGGCGAAACCAGGGCAGGTGATCGAATGTGTTCGTTACCAGCTGGATGGTGATCGCGATACAGTACGAAGGCAGGCTGCTTATCAGGCACTCAAGGGGATTGAGCGGCTCATCGCCCATGACAGATGAAACCCGACAACGCCTGTTTTTTGCATTGTGGCCCAGCGATGCGATCCGCGAGACCATCGTTAATCGATTTGAACAGACAACCCAGGCGCATCTCAATGCCCGGCGAGTGATTCCGGCAAATATCCATATCACCCTGCATTTCATCGGCAATGTCACGCAGACACAACGGGACTGTCTTCATCAGGCTGCCAGCTCGATCAAAGCAGATGCTTTTACCCTGAACCTGGATCGTTATGGTCATTTCTATCAAGCCAGGGTGTTCTGGTTAGGCTGCAGTCGATTGCCAGCCCCCCTGAAACAGCTACATGCCAGGTTGGCCGAGGTTTTTACTAATTGTGACTACACGGCAGAGAAAAGACCCTATTCGCCCCATGTGACTCTGCTGCGCAAACTACTCAAGCCAGGTCCTGTTATTAATCCGGAACCGGTTCTCTGGCCTGTCACTGAATTTGTCATGGTTGAATCCACTACGAATGAAAAGGGTGTTCTGTACCGGGTGATCGAGAGGTATCCTTTGGGCTGAATTCTGTGTGATAATTCGTCAACTCATTTGACATGACACACATAAAATTCCTAATTTTCAGGGGGTACTGATGGACGATAACCGCAAGCAGGCTCTGGCAGCCGCTCTTTCCCAGATCGAACGTCAATTTGGCAAGGGTTCCGTAATGCGCATGGGTGATTCCGGCGCTGTTCGTAACGTTGAAGCCGTTTCGACTGGTTCACTGGGACTGGATCTGGCGCTGGGCATTGGCGGCTTACCAAAGGGACGCGTAGTTGAGATTTATGGTCCGGAATCTTCCGGCAAAACAACCCTTACTCTACATGTGGTGGCTGAAATTCAGAAGGCCGGTGGCACAGCAGCCTTCGTTGATGCCGAGCATGCACTTGATCCGCAATATGCCGAAAAACTGGGCGTTAATGTGGACGAGCTCCTGGTATCTCAGCCGGATAC